>JBEAQW010000062.1:0-3335 GCA_041163725.1 Planctomycetota bacterium | reverse complement strand
TGCGCGACGAGATCGGGCTGCTGCCACGGCTTCACGCTCGGGCCGCCGAACTTCTCGACGAGGAGGCCCGAGGCGAACAACGCCGAATCGCGCAGCATTTCCGCAGTCATGCGCACGCTTGGTCCGCGCGAGAGCAGCTCGTTGCGGGGGTCCTTCGCGCGCTTCGCATCGCTCGTGACCGAACTCTGCCGGAACGCCGCGCTCAAGACGAGCCGCCGCAGCATCGCGCGCGCATCCCACGCGTTCGGCCCGCGCGCGAAGTCGTGCGCGAGGAGGTCGAGCACCCGGGGATGCGTGGGCCACGAGCCCTGCACGCCAAAGTTCTCCGCGCTTTCAACGAGCCCGCGGCCGAAGACCTGCGTCCAGAGCCGATTGACCTCGACACGCGCCGCGAGCGGATTCGCGGGATCGACGAGCCATCGTGCGAGATCGAGCCGATTTGAGTTCGACGCGAATTCATGGGGAAACACAGTAGAAATCGCGCCCGGCTCGACCTGCTGCGATCGGTCGGGCTGGTCGTAGGCGCCGCGTGCGAGCACGAAGGTCGGCGCCGCGCGCGGCGAATCGCGCATCGTCATGAACGCGGGCAGCGTGTCGAGGTACGCGGTGTACGCGCGCGAGGCCTCGCGGAACGCCGCGACTTCCGCCTCGGTTGCGCGCGCGATGGCGTGCTCGACATTCGCGCCCGCATCGGGTTGGATGCCCGCCGCGAGCGCGGCCTCCGCAGGCGTGAGCGCCACGCGCCACACCGCGAGTTCGTCGATCGCGCCGCCGCGGAAGCCCGCGTCGCGCGAGCGAGAGCCGAGCTCCATCGTGGCGCCCGCGATGTTCCCGCGCAGCTCGTCTCGCAGCACCGTCGGCTTCGCGTCGACGCCGTTCACAAAGAGCCGGAGTCCGCCCGCCAGAGAGGTCCCGTCGTAGGTTGCGACGATGTGCGTCCACGCGCCGACGGGAAGCTCCGTCGTCATCTCGACGCTCGCCGCGCTGCCTGGCCAGAGATGGATCACGCTCCAGCGCAGCCGTCCGTCTGCGATGAGCAGCTCGAGCCCAGAGCCGTCGGCGTCGTTGGTGTAGAAGCCCGAGGTGTGCAGGATCGCCGCGCGCGCGTTGCGCTCGCCGGGCTTGATCCAGAAGGCGACGCTGACGGGGTCGTGCCGCGTGAAGCCCGCGAGCCCCGCGAGCGACACGCCGCCGTCACCGTCGAAACGCAGGGATTTCCCGAGCTTTCCGTCGTCGGCGAGCGCGACCTCGCCGAGCTGCTCGGGCCTCCCGCGGTCGGTGGTCGCGGGCCTCGCGGCGTCGAGCGCGTTCGGCGTCCTGCCGTCTGCGAGCTCGTCGAACGCGTAGCGCGCCGCGGGCGCGGGCACCTCGGTCGGCGCAGGCGGGTTCGGCAGCGTCGCGACCGATGCCTTCATCGCGGCGGTCCCCGCGTCCATGATCTTCAGCAGCGCCAGCGAGGAGGCCCTGCGCAGTTCGGTCTCCCGCTCCGCCTGCTCGTCGTTCATCAGCCGGATGAACGGCGGCGGCGCGCTGAAGTGGTGCGCGTAGCTCTTGAGCCCGTTCTCATCGATCGAGCCGAACATCGCCGCGAGCCCGTAGAACTCGCGCGTGGGGATGGGGTCGTACTTATGGTCGTGGCAGCGCGCGCACTCGAGCGTGAGGCCGAGGAACGCGGTGCCGAAGGTCGACACGCGGTCGGCGATCCCCTCCTGGCGGAACTCCTCGGAGATCGAGCCGCCTTCCTCGGTCATCCGGTGCAGTCGGTTGAACGCGCTCGCGACCTGGTTCGCCTGCGTCTCGGCGCGCGAGGCGCCCTCCACGAGGTCGCCCGCGATCATCGCCGTCGCGAAGCGGTCGTACGGCATGTTCGACGCGAGCGCATCGAGCAGCCAGTCGCGCCATGGCCAGGTGAAGCTGTCCGCATCGGACTGGTAGCCGAAGGTGTCGGCGAACCGCGCGAGATCGAGCCACACCGTCGCGCGGTGCTCCGCGGCACGCGGCGAGCCGAGCATCGCATCGATCCGACGCTCGTACGCGCCCGGCGCTTCGTCCGCAACGAACGCATCGATCTCCTCCGGTGTCGGCGGCAGCCCGGTGAGCGCGAGGCTCGCGCGCCGGAGCAGCGTCGCGCGGTCGGCCTCGGGCTCGGGCGCGAGCCCCTCGGCCTCGAGCCGAGCCAGCACGAAACGGTCGATCGGATCCCGCGCCCACCCGGCGTCGCGCGCCCCCGGCTCACCCGGTGCGACGGGCGCGACGAACGCCCAGTGAGGGCGGTACTCCGCACCCTCCTCGATCCATCGGACGAGCACCGCACGCTCCGCATCCGTCAGCGGGCGCTTGAGTTCGGGTGGCGGCATCACCTCGTCCGGGTCATTCGACAGGATGCGCACAACCGCCTCGCTCGCGTGCGGCTCGCCGGCGACGATCGCGCGCAGTCCCGACCGGAGCACGGCGCCCGCGCCCTCCGCGGTGTCGAGGCGCAGGCCCGCCTTCCGTTCGGCGGCGTCGGGCCCGTGGCACGCAAAGCAGCGGTCCGACAGGATGGGCCGTACATCGCGGTTGAAGTCGAGCCGCCCGCCGTCCGCCTGGGCGAGTCCGGAGGGAAGGAGCAGGTTCGAAAACCCTGCGAGGAGCGCGGGAATCACGGCCAACGGCACGGCTTCGACAATCTACCTTCGGCTACACTCGCGGACTATGCCCACGACGAAATTGGCTCGCCTCGCCCTTGAGGACGGGACGGTCTTCCACGGTCAGGCCTTCGGCGGTTCGCTCCATGACTACGAGGGAGCGGGTGAAGTCGTGTTCAACACGGCCATGACCGGCTATCAGGAGGCGCTGACCGACCTGTCGTACACGGGGCAGATCCTCACGATGACGGCGACCGAGATGGGCAACTACGGCGTCGCGCCCGAGGACATCGAGAGCGCGACCCCGTGCGTCGCCGGCTTCGTCGTGCGCGAACTCTCGGGCATCGTCTCGAACCAGCGCGCCACCCGCAGTCTGTCCGATTGGCTCGCGGACTCCGGCATTCCGGCGATCGCGGGCATCGATACGCGCGCACTCGTGCGGCGGCTCCGGATCGGCGGCGCCATGCGGGGCATCATCTCGTCGGCGTCGCTCGCCGAGGTGAGCGATGACGAGCTCGTCGCCCGAGCCCGCGCGGTCCCCTCGATGGCGGGTGCGAATCTCGCCGCGAAGGTCTCGCCGCGCTGCAGCGGCGCGTTCGAGGAGGCGCTCGGCGAGTGGGCTCCGCGCGCCGCGCTCTTCGGAAGCGGTCGGCCGGCGCCCGCGGGCCGTGAGCCCGGATCGCGCTTCCAGGTCGCGGCGATCGACTG
>JBEAQW010000061.1:0-3802 GCA_041163725.1 Planctomycetota bacterium | reverse complement strand
CCTCGGTCGAGACATGGTTCTCGCTCGCGATCAGCTCGAGCGTCGTCGCCTGCCGCTCGGCCTCCTGCGCGAACAGCCGCGCCGCCGCGGGATCATGCCGCTCGAGCATCGCGAGCATCTGAACGCTCAGCGCATCGAGGGGGATATCCGAGGGAAAACCCGCCGGCATGGAGCGGGACGGGGCCGAGGCTGCGGTGGCGGAGGTCATGGCGTGGATAGTAGTCGAGTCGCTACGCTGTGCGCATGCGACCTCGCGTCCGCAACGGCATCATCGAGTCGGAAATCGGCACGCTGGCCGTCGGCCGACGCGGCTTCCTGCTTGCCGCCGAATGGATGACCGGCCGCGCGGAGCCGCCCGCGTACGACCGTCGCGACGAGACCGTCGCCGCGTTCATCGAGGCGTTCACGCGCTACTTCCGCGGGCACATGGACGGGCACATGGAGTCCTTCGACCACCTCCCCCTCGGCGAGGGAACCGTGTTCCAGTGCCGCGTCTGGCGCCAGTGCCAGCGGATCGAACCCGGCGACACCCGCACCTACGGCTGGATCGCGAAGGAACTCAAGCTCCGCCCGATCCACTGCCGCGCGATCGGCAACGCGCTCCGCTCGAACCCGCTTCCGATCGCGGTGCCATGCCATCGCGTCGTCTCGGCCTCCGGCCTCGGCGGATACGGCGGCGCGCGCACGGGCGCACTCGCCGACATCAAGGCGCGCCTGCTCGCCTTCGAATCGGCGATGCGCCGCAACCCGTGATAGAGTGCGACCCCTTCGCGCGCAGGCGCGAATTCGGAGGTTGACTGCATGAAGCTGACGATGGTCGGAACCGGGTATGTGGGCCTCGTGACGGGCGCCTGCTTCGCCGAGACAGGGAACGATGTCACCTGCCTCGATGTCGACGAGGCGAAGATCGCCTGCCTGCGCCGCGGCGAGAGCCCGATCTACGAGCCGGGCCTCTCCGAGATGATCGTCCGCAACGCCTCCGCGGGCCGCCTCGCGTTCACGACCGACAAGCTCGAGGCCTACCGCGACGCGCAGGTCATCTTCATCTGCGTCGGCACGCCGAGCGACGAGGACGGCAGCGCCGACCTCCAGTATGTCCTCCGCGTCGCCGGCGACATCGCCGACGCGATGAATGCGATCGGCCCCGCGGCCGCCGGCAAGACCATCGTCGTGAAGAGCACCGTTCCGGTCGGCACGAGCCACAAGGTCCGCGACCTCGTGGCGTCGCGCACGAAGATCCCCTTCCACATCGCCGACAATCCCGAGTTCCTCAAGGAAGGCGATGCGATCAACGACTTCATGAAGCCCGACCGCGTCGTCTGCGGCGTGGAGAGCGACGAGGCCGCGGCGGTCATGCGCGAGCTCTACGAGCCGTTCGTCCGCCAGGGCAACCCGATCTACATCATGGATGTGCGCTCGGCGGAGATGGTGAAGTACGCCTCGAACGCCATGCTCGCCTGCAAGATCTCGTTCATCAACGAGATGGCGAACCTGTGCGAGCGCTACGGCGCCAACATCAACAGCGTGCGCGAGGGCATGTGCGCCGACCGCCGCATCGGCAACCAGTTCCTCTATCCGGGCCTCGGCTACGGCGGTTCGTGCTTCCCGAAGGACACCCTCGCCGTCGTCTCGATGGGCAAGGCGATCGGGTTCGACTGCGAGCTCAACGCCGCCGTCCACCGCGTGAACCAGTCGCAGCGCCGCCACTTCTGGGCCAAGATCGAGTCGGCGCTCGGCAAGGATCTCAGGGGCAAGCGGCTCGCCTTCTGGGGCGTCGCCTTCAAGCCCCGCACCGACGACATCCGCGAGGCGCCGTCGATCACGCTCATGCGCATGGCGATCTCCGCAGGCGCGAAGGTCCGCGCCTTCGACCCCGTCGCGCTCCCGAATCTCGGACGCGAGTTCCCCGAGGTCGAGCGCGCCACCGACATGTACCACGCGCTCGAGGGCGCCGACGCGCTCGTCATCGCGACCGAGTGGAACGAGTTCCGCGCCCCCGACTTCGACCGCGTCGCGCGCATGATGCCGTCGCGCCTGATCTTCGATGGTCGCAATCTCTACAAGCGGACCGCCATGGAGGCGCGTGGTTTTGCGTACTACTCGGTGGGCCGGGCCCCCGTCCTCCCCGCGCGCTGAGTCGCGCGCGGCCGCGCCGAGGTAGGCGCCGGGCACCGCACGGCCGATCCGATGGTGCCGACATGCCAGCGATCCCCTATTCTGCGACGACTGTGGCAGAGCTCCTCATCTCCAATCCCGACGGTTCCGTCCTCGCGCAACGCAAGCTCAATCCGATCCGCGGCTACTGGATCGGGCGCGAGTCGAGCTGCGATGTCGTCATCGACAACCCCGCGGTCAGCCGACGCCACGCGTTCGTGTTCCAGTCGAACGGCCGCTGGCTCGCATGCGACGCCGGCACGATGGCCGGACTCGAGACCGAGGGCGGGTCGGTGCGCTGCGCGCCGCTCTCGTCCGACTCCTGGGTCGGGGTCGGCCCGGCCTACCTGTGGCTCTCGGGGGGCAGCCCGACGAATCCCGACTGGATCGACGCCCGACCGACGACCGGCGAGGCCGGCTCCCCCGTCCGCCTGGCGCGCCTGATGATCGAGGAACTCGAAGAGACCGAGCCCGCGCCGGTCGCCGAAGTGCTCACCGTGTCGGATTCCTCGGGAAACATCCACCTCTGCGCCGACCTCGGCGGCATCGCCGCCACCCGCGGCGGCGGCTCCCCCCGCATCACCGTCGGACGCGCCAACACGATGGACCTGCAGCTCTGCCACCCGTCGGTCGACGCGCTCCACTGCGTGCTCTCGGTCGGCAGCGAGCGCTGGTCGATGATCGACGCGGGCAGCACCGCGGGCATCATGTGGGACGGGAAGCGCTGGTTCCGGAAGCGCATGGAGGAGGGCATCACGGTTCCGGTCGGCGAGTTCAGGCTGTCCATGCAGCGCGTCGTCCGCACCACCGCCCCGCTTCCGCCGGTCGCGCTCCCCCCGAGCGCCGGCGGTACCGCGCGCGCGCCGATGCGCCCGTCGGCGTTCCTCGCGCGCGAGCCCGAACCGCAAGAGTCGGACGACATCATCCGCCTTGACGATGACGACGACCGCATCTGACGGACGCCGCGCGAAAACACCTCAAAACAACGGGAAACAGGGGGTGATTCGACCCGGTTCGCCTGAAACGGCGAAAAACGTAGCGTTTTTGGGCGTTCTCAGGCTTCGTACCCCTTGCAGGGGAGGTCCGACCCCTTTATTTTCCGCAAAACCGACAGGCATGTGCCTGCCGGCAGTTCCGTAAGAAAGGACTCCGACAAATGGCGAGCAAGACCAAGACCAAGACGAAGGCCAAGGCTCCGAAGGCCGCGGCGACCAAGGCTCCGAAGGCGAAGATCACCCCCGCATCGAAGGTGCGCACGAAGGGTTCGATCTACAAGGACATCTCGACGATCACCGGCCTCTCGCGCAAGCAGGTCGTCGGCGTGTTCGACTGCCTCAACGAGATGATGCTTGCCGACCTCGGCAAGAAGGGCTGCGGCACCTTCAATCTCTTCGGCCTCGCCAAGATGCGCACGGTCATCAAGCCGGCCACCAAGGCGCGCAAGGGTCGCAACCCCTTCACCGGCGAAGAGGTCATGTTCAAGGCGAAGCCCGCGAGCCGCAAGGTCCGCATCCGCGCGATGAAGGGCCTCAACGACGCCGTCTGAGCGTCGTCGATCGCTCGCGATTCGACAGCAACGAACACGCGCCCGCAGCGATGCGGGCGCGTTTCGTTTTTCCATCTTGTTCCAGCGTTCTTCCGCGCGTTC
>JBEAQW010000060.1:0-13777 GCA_041163725.1 Planctomycetota bacterium | reverse complement strand
CTCAGGCGTGCGCCGGCTGGCGGTTCGCCTCGTCGATGAGCATGTTCGCGTAGCGGTTCATCGCGTCGCGCAGCTGCTCGAAGCTGTCGAGCACATAGAGGATCGGCTGGTAGTGGTCGATCTCGAAGCTCGTGCTGCAGACGGTCTCGAGGTCGAAGGGGCGGCGGTCGACCTCCGTACTCGTCAGCGCGTGCACCGACTCGCCGGGGCTCGAGATCAGGCCCGAGCCGTAGAGCTTCAGTTCGCCCTCCTCGCGGATGAGTCCGAACTCCACGGTGAACCAGAACAGCCGCGCGAGCCGCTCGGTGTGGTACGGGTCGTTCGTGAGCAGCGCAGCCTTGCCGTAGGTCTGCAGGAAGTCGGCGAAGACCGGATCGGCGTGCAGCGGCACATGCCCGAAGATGTCGTGGAAGATGTCGGGTTCGGGCAGGTAGTCGATCGACTCCTTCGGCCGGATCACGATCGTCGTCGGGAACTCACGGCGCGCGAGGCAGGCGAAGAACGCCTTCGCGGGCAGGTAGCCCGGCACCGCGCGGCTCTGCCAGCCGGTGAGCTGCTGCAGGAAGTGGTTGACGCTCTTCGGCCCCTCGAGATACGGGATGTGGTCGCGCACGAGGTTGATGGCGCGCGCACCGGAGAGGTAGACCGCCGACGCGTGTGTCGCGAGGTACGCCATCTGCCGGTCGTAGAGGATGCGCCAGGTCTCCTGGTTCTCCTCGCTGTAACCCTCGTATCGCTGCGAGATGTAGACCTTCCCGATGTCGGTGAAGCCGGGCTCGCCGAAGCGGTCCGCGCATGCCTGCGCCGCCGCGGCCTCGCCGTCGGCGATCATGGCGTGGTTGAGGCTACCCTTGAACTTCGGGTCGCCGGAATTGTCGCCGCCTTCGGTCATGCCCATTCGACACCTCGATCGGAATTGCGTTCGATGGAAGGAGGATACCCATCCCGCGCCCGCGTTTCACGCATCCGAAGCGGAGGATTCGTCCCCATCGGCCAGATCCCCGATCGCCTCCAGCGCGTCGGCCTCATCGACGATCGCGGGATCGGCGTCGAGCCGGATGATCTCGAACCGTCCCCGGACATCGAACCCGATCGAGTCCACCCCGACCAGGCGCGGGTCCTCGACATCGACCCTCGCTGCGTGCAGGCAGGCGGCCTTGAGCTGCGTGCGCATCTCCGCGTTGACCTTGCGACAGACGCGGGCCTCGCATGCCGCAAGCGCATTCGGCTGCATCAGCGCAAGTCCGTCGATCATGCAGCCATCGAACTTCGCAGCGTCGATCGAGATGCGCGCCCAGCGCACATCCTCCGGCTCGCCGTGGTAGATGCGCCAGCGGTCGCACAGCGCCGCGTGCTCGCCCGCGTCCTGGATCTCCTCGAGGGTGACCTGGAGCTGCATGGCTTCATCGCTTTCCTCGGGGAGGAACAGTACGACATCGAACGCCCGCAGCATCGCGACCATGACCGGTGCCACCAGCGCGCCGTCGGGAGCGATCACGACCTTGATCGGTACGACCTCGCCGTCGAACGCAATCGCGCCCGCGAGGTTCGCGCGGAGGTGCGCGCGTGCTTCGGTGATGAATGCCTCTTCGGACATGGCGCGATCGTAGCCGCTACCACCGCTTCATGAACAGATCCGACTGCAGCTCGGCCTGCTTCACGAACATCGCCTCGCCGTCGACGCACATCGCGCCGCGGGCGCGGGCCTCCCGCAGGAACGGCGTGTCCTTCGGCGCGTAGACCGTATCCATCACGACGACCGAGTCATCGAGGAACGCGTCGTCCGGCATCGGCGACCCCTTCGGGTCGGGACCGCCCTCCATGCCGAGCGGCGTGCAGTTCACGAACGCGTGGAAGCACTCGCAGCGGGGCGCATTGCACTTGAAGTGCTCCTCGTTGCCTGCGATGACGCGCGTGGTCCTGCCATTCTCGCGCACGCGGCCGGAAAGCGCCGTGGCAAGCGCCTCCGCCTTCGCATGCGTGCGGTTGAAGACCACGACCGTCGCACCCGCAAGCGCGAGCCCGCCCGCGACCGCCCGCGCCACGCCACCCGCGCCGAGCACCGCGACACGCGCGCCCTCGAGCGCGACGCCGCGCGTTGCGAGCGCCGCCGACAGCACCTCGACCGCTGCGGGCATGTCGGTGTTGGTGGCGAACAGCCGCTGTGCGTCGGGCGTGCCGTGCGGATGCACGACCAGCGTGTTCGCAGCGCCGAGCCACGCCGCATCGGCGTCGACCGTGCCGCCGCGTTCGGCGACGAAGCGCACGAGATGCTCCTTGTGCGGAATCGTCACGCTCGCACCCGAGAAGTCGAGGCGCTCGTGATCGACCAGTGCGCCCACCGTCGCCTTGAAGTGCTCCCACTCCGTGGGAACGGGCAGCGGAAGGTACACGCCGTCGTACTCCGCCTCGGCGAAGCGCGCGTTGTGAAACGCCGGCGAGCGCGAGTGCGCAACGGGCCAGCCGATGACGCCGAACACGCGGGTGGCCGGACCGATCGCGCCGAAGCGGTAGAGATCGCGGAGCTCGCGGGCGGTCGGCTGTCCTGGCGCCGTGCCCGAACCCTCCGCGTCGCTCGCGAAGGTGAGGAATCCGCCGAACTTCGGCGCGAGCACGCGGCTCATCAGTCCGAACTCGCCCATGCAGAGCGCGATCGTGGGCTTGAGCCGCAGCGACAGCAGGTCGAACGCCTCGAGGTTGTCGCGCAGGCTGCGCGCCATCCATGCGATCTTCACGACCGAGACGAGCGGATCCTCCTGCATCGCCGCGACGCGTCGGAGAAGATCGACGGGTCGCTCGAGGAAATCGTGCGAGCTCGCGACGATGCGTGTGGGCGCGTCGTCGGCGTTCCTCGGGGCTGTGGCCGCCGCGAGGAGGCCGCCCACGAGATCGGGCGCCATGGACGCGAACTCCACATCGATCATCCGCGGCGCATGCTCGGCCCGCGCGACCTTCGCGAGCAGCGCGAGCCGCGCGTTCTCATCGAGCGCACACGAACCGCCTTCGTCGGTGCTCCGGATGGTGACGAGCGATGGGAGCGCCGCCTCGCGGACGAGCCGTGCGATCGCCGCCTCCGCATCCGCGTCCGACGCGAGTCCGTCGCATCGCCACTCCACCATGCGCGCCCCGAGCACGCGTGCACGCGCTGCGCGCTCGAGCGCAAGCGGAACCTCCGCGGGCGACTCGACGACGATTGGCGTGGCGATCAACGACATGACTTCTCCAGCATCTCCGCATCATGCACGAATCGCGCGCCCTTGTGGCGAGGCGACCTTCCGGGCGTCGGGTCCTCCGCGTCCGGCACCGCCGCCGCTCACCGCTCCATGACGCCCTTCGGGATCATCCTCGAGGTCATCGCGTACGGCAGCACCCGGCAGAGCGCCGACGCCACCTTGTTGAACGCCCCGGGCACGACGACGGGCGCATTCCGCTCGACGCCATCCAGTCCAGCGACGCACACGGGACGCGCCTCCTGCCACATGAACTTCGGCAACCGGTTCATCTCCTCCCGGTTTCCGAGCACATCGTGGAACTCCGTGTAGGTGAAGCCGGGGCAGAGCGCGGTGCAGTGGACGCCCGTGCCGAGCAGGTCGTAGCGCAGCGCACGGCTGGCCGTCGTCATCAGGGCCTTCGCGGGCGCGTACAGGCTGCCGGGTGGCTCCGGGCAGAGCGACGCCAGGCTCGACACATTGAGCACGCGCCCGCGGCCCTTCCGGACCATCGCGGGCAGGAGACCGTGCGTGAGATGCAGCCACGACCCGATCATCACCTGCAGGAAGTCGGCGTGCGCGGCCCAGTCGTTCGTGAGGAATCGGCCGTTCAGCGCGTAGCCCGCGTTGTTCACGAGGAAGTCGATCTCGAGATTCGCGGTACGGAGTTCGTCGAGGATCCTGCGCGGTGCGGCGACATGCGAGAGATCCTCCGCGATCACCTTCGCGCGCACGCCGAAGCGCTCGCCCACTTCATGCCGCAGCGCGACCAACCTCTCCTCGCGGCGGGCGACGATCACGAGGTCGTGCCCGCGCTCGGCGAGGAGCAGTGCGAACTCGCGGCCGAGCCCGGCGCTTGCGCCGGTGACGAGCGCGAGCGGCCGCCGCTGTTCCACGCGTGCTTCGGTCGAGGTCATGCTCAGAACCGCCAGCTGAAGAAGAGTCCGACGAAGGGCGCGGCCTGCACATCCTCCCGCGCGATCCGGTTTCCGTTCGCGTCGTCGAGACGCATCTCGCCCATGAGCTGCAGGCCTGCGACGAGGTCGACGCGTCCACCGCACTCGGCCCGGTGCGTCGCGCGGATCCACATGGGAAGGCCCTCGTCGGTTCCCACGCCGCCGGCGCGGACCGCGTCGCCCGTGTCATCGAGACGGAACCGGCGGTAGGTGTAGCGACCGCCGAGCGCGAGCTCGAAGCCATCGCCGATCAGCCAGATCCCCTCGAGTCCCGCACCACCCGGGAACGCCTCGGGGCCGGCGAAGTTCGAGAGACGGAACTCGCTGCACGGCCGCCAGTCGATGATGAGCTGCGGAACGATGAGCGCGTCGTCCTCGATGCGCGACATCGCGAGGACGCCTGCTCCGACGACGAGTTCACGCGAGAACGCGTACGACGCCGCGACCACGCCTCCGTAGGTGGCGCTGTCCCACGCGTCGGCGTCGTTCTCGCCCGCGAAGCCGAGCAGGACGCGGGTCGTCAGGCGCCAGCGGGGATCGAGCACGAAGGTCGCACCCGGCGAGATCACCACCGACTGCACCGAATCCCAAGGCGTGCCGCCCGCGGCGGTCGCGAGCGTGCCCGCGGCGCCGAAGTCGTACCAGGCGCCTTCCCACTGGAATCCGAGGTCCCAGCTGTACTCGTCGCTCGTCGCGCTCGACATCGAGAAGGAGCCGAAGGCGCGGTCGACGGCGACATCGCCGCCACCATTGTCGAAGTCGGTCGAGAAGAAGTGCGAGTATCCGCCGGCGAGGACATAGTCGATGTCCGCCTTCGCGGCGTCCGTGGCCGCGTCGTCGAGCGTGGATGCGAGCGGCGTCGTGGCGTGGAGCGGGGCGGCCGCGATCATCGCGGCAAGCGTCGGGAGTGCGATTCGGTTCATGGTTCGTCCTTCACTGCACATCGAGCACCAGCGTGTCGACGATGTCCTGCACGATCTCATCGGATCCTCGGCCCTCGGCCTCCGCCTCGAAGTTGAGGAGGATGCGGTGCCGGAGCGCCGGAAGCGCGACCGACTTCACATCGTCGAACGACACCGCCGTCCGTCCGGCGAGCAGCGCCTTGACCTTCGCGCCGAGCACGAGCGTCTGCGCCGCACGCGGGCTCGCGCCGAAGCGGAGGAACTGGTTCGCCATCGGGGTCGCGAACTTCCCGCCGGGATGCGTCGCGAGCACCATGCGTACGGCGTAGTCCTGGACATTCGGCGCGATCGCCACGCTGCGCACGAGCCGCTGCGCGCGGATGATGCCTTCGGCGTCGAGCACGCGCTCGATCCTCGGGCTTTCGCCGGTCGTCGTGCGGTCGAGGATCAGCGAGAGCTCCTCGCGCGTCGAGTAGCCCACGACGAGCTTGAAGAAGAAACGGTCGAGCTGCGCCTCGGGCAGGGGATAGGTTCCCTCCTGCTCGATCGGATTCTGCGTCGCCATCACGAAGAACGGCCGCTCGAGCTCGTGTGTGACGCCACCCACGGTGACGCTCCGTTCCTGCATCGCCTCGAGCAGCGACGACTGCGTCTTGGGCGTCGCGCGGTTGATCTCGTCGGCGAGCACGATCTGCGCGAAGATCGGTCCCTTGCGGAACTGGAAGTCGCGGCCGTGCTCGGTCTCGACGACGATCGTCGTACCCGTGACATCCGCGGGCATCAGGTCGGGCGTGAACTGCACGCGGCTGAACTTGAGGTGCAGCGCCTGCGAGAGCGAGCGGATGAGCAGCGTCTTTCCGAGTCCAGGGACGCCTTCGAGCAGGCAGTGGCCACCGGCGAACAGGCAGACGAGCACACCGTCCACGATCTCCTTGTGGCCGACGACGGCCTTGGCGATCTCGGCACGGGTGCGCTCGTACGCATCGCGGAACGCACCCGCCTCCGCCTCGATGGATCCGATCTGGGTCGTCATGCGGCGCATCCTACTTCGCAGCGCGACAGGAAGCGGCCCCGCGCGTACGCTTTCCGCGCCATGAAGCGCGTTCTCCGCTGGATTCTCGTGGGCGTCTCGGTCCTGCTCGCGACGGCCGTCGCCGCCGGCGTCTGGCTCTGGAACGACCCGACCCGCGCCTTCGCACTCGCGATGGCGGCGGGACACGCCAATGCGGGCGTGGTCGAGCGCGTCGTCGAGATCGATGGGCACGCCTGGCGCGTGCTCGACACCGATCCGCCCGGCGCGACGGCGTCGGTCCCCGCGCGCGAACGGACCTGCCTCGTCCTTCACGGACTGGGCACCTCGGCCGAGGCCATGATGGGTGTCGCGGTTGTCCTCGGCGATACGCACCGCGTGGTGATTCCCGATCTTCCCGGCTTCGGCGAGCACCCGATGCACGGAGACATGCCGCACGACTGGCGCCTCTACATCGACGAGATCGAGCGCTTCCGCGTGCACGAGCAGCTCGGCACGGTCGATGTCGTCGGTACATCGATGGGCGGCGCGTTCGCCGCGGCCTACGCGGCGACCTATCCCGACTCGGTGCGGCGCACGGTGCTGCTCTCGCCGGCGGGCGTGAACGCGCCGGTGCAGAATCCGTTCATGAAGCGCGTAGCCGACGGCGAGATCCCGCTCGACATCAAGGACTCCGCGAGCTTCGACGAGGTACTTCGCCTGAACTTCCCGAATCCACCCGAGATGCCCGCACCGATCCGACAGGCGTTCATCGACCGTGCGCTCGAACGGCGCGAGGCGCTCCTGCGCATCATCGAGGACCTGCGGGCGTTCCTGGTGAGCGGCGTCGAACCGATGCTCGGCGACATCGATTGCCCGACGCTCGTCCTGTACGGATCGCTGGACGAGCTCACCGATCCGTCGATGCTCGGCGTCTGGCGCGCGGGACTCGCCGACTTCCGCGGCGAGGTGCTCGACGGCGCAGGTCATGTGCTTCTCTACGACAAGCCGCGCGAGGTCGCGGAGCGGATGCGCGAGTTCCTGCGCTGACTTCACTCGCCGAGGCGCCGCGCGAGCCGCTCCACCGAGAGCGGGCTCGATCCCTCGGCCTTGTTGTTCACGATGATCCAGGTCGCGAGGCCCGCGTCGATCGCCGCGCGCGCGAGCCGCGCAAGTGCATCGCGGCTCTCGTCATCGGGCTCGACCACGCGATCGAACGGCGCGTAGAGATCCTTCGCCTCGGCGTAGCGGTGGTTCGCTCGGAGCATCCAGCGCATCACGAGCGGGCGCGTGGGGTCGAGCGCAAGTTCACGCGACTGCATCCCGACATCGGGCATCGTCGGATGCACCGTGAGGCACGGAACGACGCCGCGCGCGGCGAGCATCTCGCCGAGGACCGGGCCGACCAGCGTCCGGTTGCGGACCTCGACGGCGTAGAGCGGTCCGCGCGGAAGCTCCGCGAGGAACCGGTCGAGTGTCGCGAGGAAGCCGGCCTCGTCGCGCGCACCCGTGAACCGCATCGGAGGGAACTGGAAGAGCAGCGGTCCGGTCTTCGGTCCGAGACCGTCGATCGCAGGCAGCACGAACTCCCGCGTGGCGATGCCCGCGTCGAGGAACGCCTGCGAAGTCCCGCCGCCGAACGCCTCGCGCTCGACGAGCGCGCGCCACGCCTTGACGAGGAAGCGGAAATCGTCCGGCACCTGCGAGGCAAGTCGCGCGTACTCGTCGCGCGGTGCGGGGCGGTAGTAGGTCTTGTCGAGGCCGACCGTGCGGAACAGCGGGTGACGCGCGTAGGCGGCGAGCCCGTCGCGCGCGAGCATCGATTCGCCCACAGCGCGGTCGTAGACGATTCCGGCCCAGCCTGGAAAGCTCCAGCTCGAGGTACCGAGGTAGAGCCGATGCCCGAGTTTTCCAGCAAGCCGATGCACGCGCTCCTCGGCGCTCGCCGCGCCGACCTTCGAGTGATGTCGCGGGCCACGCGAATCATGAGATTCACCGAGTCCTTCGAAGAGAAGCGGCGTGTCGTCAGGTGTCGGCATGGACGGGATGGCGAATGAGACAGGGTAGCGCGCTCGCCTTGCGCGTCTCTGAAGAAGCACGGATGTGGTAACGCCCCGTCAGTGTCGATTTGCCCGAGGTATCAACCGATAGAAGTGTCCGCATCTGCAACATCTTGCGTTCGCGCGCGTACGAGTCCACTCAATTCCCATGCACCGTGCCCAGCAGTCCAATAGCCGTTCCCCTACCCATTCCATGACCGGATCCTCCGCGATCTTTTCAGACCTCGCGCCGACATTCGATCGCCTGCGCGCAGCGGTGCGCGATGCCCTGAACACGCGTCCGAAGGCTGCCGTCGGTGCGCGCGCGTGCGCCCGCGAGTTCGCGTTCGACAAGTCGATCGGTTGGAAGATCTTCCAGATCGGCTACGCCGAGGACTTCGTCACCGCGCTCTCGGCGATGCCCGGCGCGCGCGGGTGGGAGATCGTGCTCGCCAAGTTCCGCTCGGCCAACATCGGCGAGCCGCGGATGCAGGCGATCCAGGCCGCGCTGCGCGACTTCGAGAAGCAGCTCGCGGACCGACGCATCGACCGTGGCATGCTCTCCGGCATGGCGGCCGCGGTCGTCACGACCGACGACAGCAAGCGGCAGATGCTCCGGCTCCGCAAGCAGGCGAGCGATGCGCTCGCCGTGATCCTCGGTGTCCACGCGAACACGCGTATCGGTGCGTACATCTGTGCACCTTCGGCCGACGGGAAAGGCCTCGTCGATCTGGCCGCGTTGACGGTTGTCGAGGGACTGGAGCGTCGCCGGCTCGGCGCACCCTGGGAGCTGTACAGGCCGATCTTCAGCTACGACGCGGCAGGCAGCCGAATGCGGGAATCGGCAAGCGCGGTCTGCGAGTCGCAGCACCCTCCGCTCGTCGACGATCTCTCGTCCCCGGACATCTCCGAGCATGAGATCGAGGCGCCGCTCGATCGGCCGGGTTCATTCAACTTTGTGGCCCGAAATGCGTCTCGCACCGATCCGCTTTCCGTGTCGTTCGCGGAGTTCGGGCGTTCGGTCGGCCCCGAGTACCAGGCCGGCTCCGAGAAGGTCTGCGAACTCTCGATGCCCGTGGCCCTTCCGACGGCCGTGGCCGTGCTCGATGTGCTCCTGCATCGTTCCCTCCACCGTGGCAGTGACCTGCGTGCGGAGCTGTACGCCTCCGGCCACGCGTCGGCCAAGAATCGTGAGGTTCGCAACCGCCTCCAGCTGATGCTCGAGTCCGAGGTCGTGCAGCCCACATCGCTGCATGTCAGCGACGCATCGCCGCAGACGAATGCCTCGTATCAGGAACTCTGCCGCCGCTCCGCCGAGCGGCTCGGCCACGACCTGAAGGACTTCGAATGCCACCGCATCGTGGTCCCGCATCCGCCGGTTCCGTGCACCATCATGATGTGGTGGGAACTCGCGCGGAAGGACTGATGCGTCATCGGCGTCGGCACGCGACCGGCGTTGGTCACATCCGAACGAAGTGAAACGGCCCGCATCGCTGCGGGCCGTTTCCATGTTCGTGTCGATCGCCTGGCTCCGCGAGGGAGGTGACGCCGGGTCGACCCGGAGTCAATCGTCGCTGGGCTTCGGCTTGGCCGCGGCATTCGCGGGGAGCTTCTCGAGCACCTTGTCGATGAGGCCGTACGAGAGCATCTCCTGCGCCGTGAGCCAGTTGTTCCGCTCGCAATCCTCGGCGATCTTCGTGATCGGCTGCGCGGTCGCGTCGGCATAGATCTTGTACAGCTGGTCGCGCATGCGGAGGATGTGCCGCGCCTCGATCTCGAGGTCGGTGGCCTGTCCCTCGAGCACGCCGCCGATCAGCGGCTGGTGCATGAGGTTCTCCGAGTTCGGCAGCGCGTAGCGCTTACCCTTCGTTCCCGAGCAGGCGATGACCGAGCCCATGCTCGCCGCCTGGCCGATGATGTAGGTCGCGACATCGCACGGCACGAACTTCATCGTGTCGACGATGCCGAGGCCCGCAGTCACGCTGCCGCCCGGGCTGTTCACATACAGCGAGATCTCCGCGGAGGAATCCTCGTTCGCGAGGAACAGCAGCTGCGCGACCACGAGGTTCGCGATCTGGTCGTTCACGGGGCCGCCGAGGAAGATGATCCGGTCGTTGAGCAGGCGCGAATAGATGTCGTAGGCGCGCTCGCCCCGGCCGGTCTTCTCGATGACGATGGGGATCAGGGTCATGTGGATCGTCTCGTTTCTGGGTCGGACGGCGCGTTGCGCCGGTCCGGGTTCCTCGGGCGCGATGCGCCCGCGGTCCATCGCTGCATGGAACTCACTTCTTCGACTTGTCGGGGAACACCGCCACCTCGTCGACGAGGCCGTAGGCCTTCGCCTCATCGGCGCTGAAGAACTTGTCGCGGTCGGCGTCCTTCGCGATCTTGTCGACCGGCTGGCCGGTGTGGCGCGCCAGGATCTCGTTGAGCGTGCGCTTCATCTTCACGATGTGCTCGGCCTGGATCTGGATGTCGGTGGTCTGGCCGGTCACGCCGCCGAGCGGCTGGTGGATCATGACCTTCGCGTGGGGAAGGATGTACCGCTTCCCGGGATGTCCCGCCGCGAGCAGCAGGGCGCCCGCGGAGTACGCGCGGCCGATGCAGAAGGTCGAGACATCGCTCGAGATGAACTGCATCGTGTCGTAGATCGCGAGCATGTCGTCCACCGACCCGCCGGGCGAGTTGATGTAGAAGTTGATGTCCTGGCCCTTCTTCTGGTTCTCCAGGTAGAGCATCTGCATCATGACGCGCGCCGCCGAGGCGTAGTTGACCTCGCCGATCAGGAAGACGACGCGGTTCTCGAGCAGCAGCTCGTCGATCGTCATCTCGCGGGTGCGCTGGTAGTTCACCGCCGCGAGCACCTCGTGACGCCGCTCGGGGGGCATCGTGGCGAGGATGTGCGGCAGGTGCGCGTCGAAGGTTGCGTTCATGCGCGGGCCTCTGTCATTTCTGAGCGTGCGCTCGGGTTTCGTGTCGCTCGGTGCTTCCGTCGGACTTCCCGCCGAACTTCCCGATGCCGGAGGCTGCGGCAATTCCTGCGCGTCCACGCAGTTCCTTGACGCCATCCACACAGCGGCGGGATCGTATCGGTCGCCCGTTGATCGGCAACTCGGGGGGAGAACTTCGCAATGGTTTCCGAACTTTCTTCCCGCGGAGCGGTTCGGGAGGAGGAGTCGCCTCTACTCGAAGCGCCAGCCGAGCTCGCCGGGGGCGATGCCGCGCGGTGCCCTCGTGTCGCCAGGATCATCGTTGTCGCGCGCGTTCGGGAGGATCAGCGCGAGCTCGGTTCCGGTGGATCCGGTTTCGACGACCTCGATCCGACCCCCGTGCCGTTCGGCGATCTTCCGCGCCACCGCGAGGCCGAGTCCCGTGCCCCGCTGACCCTTCGAGGAGACGAACGGCTCGAACAGGCGCGCACGCACGGCGCTGGGGATTCCTCCTCCGTTGTCGCGCACATGGACCGCGACGAACTCGCCATCGGGACGGTTCCTCGAGGAGATGGTCACGAGACCGGTGCGTTCGGGCGCTGCCTCGACCGCATTCAGCACGAGGTTCGTGACGGCCTGATGCACGGCTGCCGCATCGATGTACGCGGGGGGCAGCGCCGCATCGAGTTCGAGCACGACGCCGACCGAGCGGCGGCCCGCGGCGGGAGCGAGGAGCTCGCGTACCTCGCGGAGCAGGTCATTGAGGTCGCACTCCTCCGGCTCGAGCGGCCGAGCCTTCGCCCACGCGAGCATGTTCAGCACGAGCGCGTGGATCCGATCGAGGTTGCGCTGCAGGACGGGCCAGCCCTCCTGGGCGCGGTGCAGTTCGCCGCGTGAGAGCGCGAGATCGACCGCGTCGGCTCCGAAGCGCAGGCCCTGGAGGATGTTCTTGATCGAGTGGCTGAGACTCGCGATGGTCTCGCCGATCAGCGCGAGCCGTTCCTGCGACGAGCGGCTCTCCTGGTTGCCACGCGCCGCAAGCGCGAGGGTGATGACCTCGGCCGCGCGCGCGGCGGTCGCCACCTCCCGCTCGTGCGGAACCGAGAGATCGGTGCGCTGCAGCACGATCGCGCCGCGCACGCCTCCGGGCGCACCGAATGGAACGATCAGCGACAGTGCGCCGTCACTCGCGGCGAGGATCTCGCCGTCGAGGATCGCGCGCCGCACGAGGGCGATCGGCGCCTCGGGCACGGTGCCGGCTGCGTGGGCGGGCGCAACGAAGTCCTCGAGCGCCGGGTCGGACGCGCGGAGCGCGATGCAGGCGCAGCCGAGCTTCGCACCGATGATCCGCGCGCACTCGCCGAGCAGCGTGTCCGCGTCGACAGGCTCCGACGCGCGCGTGAGCAGCTCGAGCGCGACATCCGCCTCGACGCCCTGGTGAGGTCGGTCGCCCGCCTCCCGGATCCGCCGCGCCTCGGCGCGACCCGCGTCGACGGCGCGCCGCGGTTCGGCGCCTTCGTCGATCACGAGGAACTCGCTGTCGCCGCAACGGATGCGGTCGCCGACCGCGATCGTCACCGCACCCGAGATGCGCACGCCGTTGACGAAGGTGCCGTGACGGCTGCCGAGGTCGCGGAGCGACCATTGCCCGGCATCGGGCGTGAGCTCCGCATGCCGTCGGCTGATCGCGGGATCACCGAGGTCGAGCGCCTCCGACGAGCGTCCGAGCAACTGCGGTTCGCGCTCGGGAAGGGCAAACGCCCGTCCGCGGTTGGGTCCTCGCACGACAACGAGCGCCAGCATGCGCGCATCGTACGGCGCTCCGATCTAACATGGGCCCGAGCACGCCGACCGCCGGCGTCGAGTTGGACCCCGCGAGCCGCCCGGAAGGCCATGGCCGAACCCCTCACGCCGAAGATGCGATTCGTCATCCTTCATGGGAAGGACTCGTATCTCATCGTCGAGCGGATGAAGCGCTTCCAGGCCGCCCTCGAGGGGGAGTACGGCGATGTCTCGCGGTTCGACTACGACGGCTCGACCGCCAGGGTCGTCGATGTCATCGACGAACTCCGCACCTTCGGTCTGCTTGCGAGCCATAAGTTCGTGGTGGTCGACAAGGCCGATCAGTTCGTCGGGAACGAGGACGCGCGGCGGGCGCTCGAGCGCTACGCGGAGAACCCCATGGAGGCTGCGACGCTGCTGCTGCGCTCCGAGTCGTGGCGCGCCGGCAATCTCGACAAGCTTGTCGCGAAGGTGGGGGCGGTCCTCAAGTGCGATCCTCCCGATTCGGGGGATGCGCGGGGTTTCTGTCAGCGCCGGGGCGAGAAGGCGTACGGGATCAAGGTCGAGCCCGCGGCCGCGGATGCGCTGGTCGAACGGATCGGCAACGACCTCGCACGGCTCGACAGCGAACTCGCGAAGTTCGGCGCCTATCTGGCGAGCGAACCCGAGGGTGCACGGGTCCTGACGCCCGCGCTCGTCACCGCGCTGACCGGCCAGACCCGCGAGGAGGCCGCATGGGAGGTGCAGGAGGCGCTGCTCGCAGGCTCTCCCGCCGTTGCCGTGCGGAAGGTGCGTGAACTCATCGAGATCTCCCAGGCACCCGAACAACTGATCATCTGGTCGATCGTCGACATGATGCGCAAGATGCACGACGCGGCGAGGCTGCTCGCGGATGGCGTCGCGGAGGGTGCGGTGGCGAAGCAGGTGCGGCTGTGGGGACCGTCGACTGC
>JBEAQW010000059.1:0-11362 GCA_041163725.1 Planctomycetota bacterium | reverse complement strand
TCAACGAGCGAAACCCCTATCGTTAGTTGCTAACAGGTAATGCTGAGGACTCTAGCGAGACTGCCGGTGTCAAACCGGAGGAAGGTGGGGATGACGTCAAGTCCTCATGGCCCTTATGCCTGGGGCTGCACACGTGCTACAATGGTGAATACAGAACGATGCAAGACCGCGAGGTGGAGCAAATCGCTTAAAGTTCACCCCAGTTCAGATAGCAGGCTGCAACCCGCCTGCTTGAAGTCGGAATCGCTAGTAATCGCGGATCAGCTACGCCGCGGTGAATATGTTCCTGAGCCTTGTACACACCGCCCGTCAAGTCATGGGAGCTGGCAGTGCCCGAAGTCGCGCAAATTCATGCGTGCCCACGGCAAGGCTGGTGACTGGGACTAAGTCGTAACAAGGTAGCCGTAGGGGAACCTGCGGCTGGATCACCTCCTTTCTAAGGGAATGTACTTAGACACGTCGCTCGGAGAGATCCGAGTCGTGAATCCGTCAAGACAACCTCGCTCCCGCACCGGGTGACTGGTGCTGGGAATAGTCGGCTGGCAACAGCCGACGAAGGCATCCAACTGCTACTTGATATACAGACAGAGCCCTGCGCCATGCGCAGGGCTCTGTCACTTTTTCTACTCACCCGTTCGGACCGTCGCGGCGCGTCCCGCGGCCGCATGGCGAGTTTCCAGAAAACCCGTACGGAGGGTTGAGATCGAAGCGGGCTTCGCGGTAGGTTCGCGGGTATGCAGGTTCGGATGTTCCCAGCCCTGCCCGGCGCAACGCCGCGGCGGTGTTCGCCGCGGTGCTCGACGTGGTGTTCGACAGTGGGTGGTGCCGTTGTCGTGATCCTCGGCAGCGGGTTGCTTGCCTCACCCTGCGCGGCTCAGGTCCTCCTGACGAATGTCACGCAGGCGAGCGGACTTGGGAACTTCTCGCATACCCCGAACTTCCTCTCGGTTCCAAGCAACTACGAGTGGATGCTCGGCGGCATCGCGGTCGGCGACTATGACGGCGATGGGTGGCCGGATCTCTTCGTCCCGAGGGGCGGCCAGGGCACCGACGCCCTGTTCATCAACAACCGCGACGGGACCTTCACCAATCGCGCAGTCGAGTGGTCGGTGGCCTCCGCGCACGCGGGTAACGGCGCGACCGCTGCCGATTTCGACGGCGATGGGGATGTCGACATCTTCGTCACCAGCTACGGAACCGCCCTGACCAACCTCGGTCAGGTCGGTCGCAACCGTCTGTATCGCAACGAGGGGGGGCACTTCGCCGAGGTCGCGGCGCAGTTCGGGGTGCAGTTCACCGGCGCCATGATCTCTTCGGGCGACGGCGCCGCGTGGGGTGACATCGATCTCGATGGAGATCTCGATCTCGCGGTGGCGGCCTGGGTCGAGACGGCGCTCGGCAACCGGCTCTTCCGGAACGACGGGCAAGCGTTCGCCGACCTGACCGGTACGGCGGTCGACTTCGGCATGCGCAGCGGATTCCAACCCACGATCGTCGATCTCACGGGCGACGGATTTCCCGAGCTGCTGCTCGCCGGCGACTACGAGACGAGCGGGGTGTTCGTGAACTCCGGTGGAAGCGCGTTCGACTCGGCCGAGGCGACGCTCGGGCTCGCCGTCGAGTCGAACGCAATGGGCTCCTGCGTGGCCGATCTCGATGGGAACGGGCTACCCGACTGGTATGTCACGAGCATCCACCGTGCTGTTCCGCCCAAGGACCGCTTCAACGGCAACGCGTTCTACCTGAACGGCGGGGACGACGGATGGACCGAGCAATCCGTCGACCGAGGGTGCAATGACGGTGGCTGGGGGTGGGGCGTCGTCGCCGTCGATCTCGATCACGACGGATGGGAGGACCTCGTCGAAGTCAATGGCGTCGCCAGCGGCGAGTGGGTCGATGAGCAGGAGTATGTCTTCCGCAACCTCGGTGACGGGACCTTCGAGCGGCTGGGGAACGAGACGGGACTCCAGCTGGCCAACGATGTGCGATGCGTCGCCACGCTCGACTTCGATCGTGACGGCGACCTCGACCTCGTCTTCCTGATCAACCGGGTCGGACTACGCCTCTACCGGAATGATGCGGATCTCGACGCCACATCCTGGCTCCTTCTCGAGCTCGGAGGGGGACTGGGGACCGCCTGCGCACCGCACGGGTTCGGAGCGGTCGTCGAACTCGAGGCGGAGGGGCGGGTGCTGCGCCGCTGGATGCACGGAGGATCGGGCTTCCGCTCGAGCAACGAGCCTGTGGTTCACTTCGGGCTCGGCGCGGCGACCGTGATCGATCGCCTCGAGGTCTTCTGGCCGAACGGCCAGTCGACCCGGATGCAGGGTGTCTCCCCGAGACAGAGACTGCTCATTGATCCGCCTTCGTTCGGTGATCTTGATGGAGATGGAACCGTGGGCGTGAAGGACCTGGCCGTCGTGCTCGAGTGCTGGGGGGAGATCGATCGCACGCAGCGGGACCTTCGCAGAGCCGACCTCGATTCCGATGGTCGCGTGGGGCCGCGGGACCTTGGTGCGCTGCTCGAGGCGTGGAACTCGGGCTCCTAGCGGGCACCCGGGATCCTGGCGGGAAGCTTGGCCCCTTGGAGCGTGGCCCCTTGAAGTGAGGCCCCTTGAAGTGAGGCCTCTTGAAGCGAGGCCCTCGGGCACGCCGCGCGCTCGGACAACAGAAAGCGCGAGCCACTCGTGAGAGTGGCTCGCGCTGCGGGCTGAAGCCCTGTTCTGTTTGGGATGGGTCCGACCAGACTGTCCAGGAATGGTCGATCCGCTTTCCGCTTTGCCCCGTCGTTGTCCAGACGCGGGGCGTGTCCCTGTCGCGCCTCCGATGTCCAGTCGGGGGCGCCTGTCCTGTCCACGGAGAAGAGTCGCTGCCGACGAATCTCTGCGCGACGACCGTCCATTTCTCGGAAGTTGGAGCTGATTCCGCCGCGTTGGGGTGTCCGCCCCATGGTGGAAGCGCTTGCAGATCGCCGAAATCTTGATATCTATATCCGAGATAGATTCGTGTCCGGTGTGTTTTGGTTGGACCGGCGCGAAATCGAATCCAACTCGGATCTGGTGTCCTCATCGCGGAGACACAGATCTGGATTTCATCGCATCCGCTTCGATCAGGCAAGGAACACGATGGCAACTCTCAGTAGGACAGCGTCCGCCAGCCCCGCCAGCACGACCGGGTGGGAGAGAGGCGGGGGGCACGGCTCGGCGGTCGGGGTGATGGAGCGCTTCAGCTACGACGACGCGGTCGTCCGGATGTTCATGGGGGCGTCGATGCTCTGGGGCATCGTCGGCATGCTCGTGGGCGTCATCGTGGCGCTCCAACTGGCCGATCCGAGGTTCAACATGGGGCTCGAGTGGCTGAGCTTCGGTCGGCTCCGCCCGCTGCACACGAACGCGGTGATCTTCGCCTTCGCGGGGAACGCGATCTTCGCAGCCGTCTACTACTCGTCGCAGCGGCTGCTCAAGGCGAGGATGTTCAGCGACCTCCTCTCGCGCATCCACTTCTGGGGCTGGCAGCTCATCATCGTGGCGGCGGCGATCACGCTTCCGCTCGGCTTCACGCAGGCCAAGGAGTACGCCGAACTCGAGTGGCCGATCGACATCGCCGTGGTCGGCGTGTGGGTCGTGTTCGCGGTGAACTTCCTGGGCACGCTCATCCGACGCCGCGAGCGGCACCTCTACGTCGCGATCTGGTTCTACATCGCCACGATCATCGCGATCGCGGTGCTGTACATCTTCAACAACCTCGTGATGCCGGCGGACTGGTTCCGCTCCTACTCCGTCTACGCGGGGTCGCAGGACGCGTTCATGCAGTGGTGGTACGGCCACAACGCCGTCGCCTTCTTCCTGACGACGCCGTTCCTCGGACTCATGTACTACTTCCTTCCGAAGGCGGCCGAGCGCCCGGTGTTCTCGTACCGGCTCTCGATCGTGCACTTCTGGAGCCTGGTGTTCCTGTACATCTGGGCGGGTCCTCACCACCTGCACTACACGGCGCTGCCCGAATGGGCGTCGACGCTCGGCATGCTGTTCAGCGTGATGCTCTGGATGCCGTCGTGGGGCGGCATGCTCAACGGACTGCTCACGCTGCGGGGCGCGTGGAACCGCGTCGCGCAGGATCCCGTGCTCAAGTTCTTCGTCGTCGGCGTGACCTTCTACGGCATGTCGACCTTCGAGGGGCCTCTGCTCTCGGTGAAGAGCGTCAACGCGCTCAGCCACTACACCGACTGGACGATCGCGCATGTTCACGCGGGCGCGCTCGGCTGGGTGGGCTTCATGTCCTTCGGCATGTTCTACTGGCTCGCGCCGCGGCTCTTCCAGGCGCCGATCGCGAAGCCGTCGTGGGTCGGCCTCCACTTCTGGACGGCGACCATCGGCATCCTGCTCTATGTCGTCGCGATCTACTGGGCCGGACTCACGCAGGGACTCATGTGACGCGCCTTCGATCAGGACGGCATGCTGCAGTACCCGGACTTCATCGAGACGGTGAATGTCCTGATCCCGTGGTACTGGATCCGCGTCGTCGGCGGCACGCTCTACCTCGGCGGCGCGATCCTCATGGGCGTGAACCTCCTGATGACCTGGTCGCGCCGTCCGCGCCGGTACGAGGTTCCGGTGTTCGAGGCGGCCAGGCTGACCGGTGGATTCCGTGAGCCGGCGATCCCGCAGTCCGATCTGCCCGCGACCTATGTCCTTCCCATCGCGCGCAAGCTCGATGTCTTCGCGCAGCTCCGCTGGCACCGCAGGTTCGAGGGGCTTCCGATCGTCTTCACCGTGCTCGTCGCGGTCGGCGTCGTGGTCGCGAGCCTCGGCGAGATCATTCCTCTGTTCGCGAGGAAGTCCGATGTCGCCCGGATCGCGAGCGTCGAGCCCTACACGCCGCTCGAACTCGTCGGCCGCGACATCTACATCTCGGAGGGCTGCGTGAACTGCCACTCGCAGATGATCCGGCCCCTGCGCGCCGAGACCGAGCGGTTCGGCGAGTACTCGAAGCCCGGCGAGTTCGTGTTCGACCATCCGTTCCTCTGGGGTTCGCGGCGCATCGGGCCCGATCTCGCGCGCACCGGCCGGCGACTGCCGAGTCCGCACTGGCATGTGCGTCACTTCCTCAATCCCGCCGACACCAGTCCTGGCTCGATCATGCCGCCGTATCCGCATCTCCTCGAGAAGCCGCTCGACTTCACGCAGGCGTCGCGGTCCGTCGCGGCGATGAAGGCGATCGGCGTGCCGTACTCCGATGCGGTGGTCGCGGATGCGGCGGACCTCGCGCGTGCGCAGGCCGCCGAGATCGCCGCGAGGATCGTGACCGAGGCCGGACCCGAGGGACTCGGCGATCGCAAGGTCGTTGCGCTCGTGGCCTACCTCATGCGGATCGGAACGGACCTCGACAAGCCCGTCGCGCCGGCGGCTGAGACGACGCCCGGGCTCGCCACCGAGGTCGCGTCGGTCGCGGCCCCTGCGGCGGAGCAGGGAGGTGGATCGTGATGTCCGCCTCGCTGGGCATGTCGATGCCCGAGCTCGCGCTCCTGTTCTTCTTCTCGCTCTTCGTCGGACTCGTCATCTGGCTCGCCTTCTCGCGCAGCAAGCGGTGGGAGCGGATCGCCCGCATTCCCCTCAACGAGTCCGTCCATCCATCCAGCGACGAGTCAGGCCGCGCGTCCCACCAGGACGACGCGGTGACCGACGGAGGTTCCCGCCATGCCGACTGAAACCCTCGAGCCCAGGACGCAGGCGCCGACCGCGCGCCGGCAGCCCGCTGCCTCGCCAGCGAAGTCCGTCCAGGAACCGCGCGTGCTCGATCACGACTGCGACGGCATCCGCGAGTACGACAACCCGATGCCGTTCTGGTGGTCGGCGCTGTTCTGGATCACGATCCTCTTCTCCGCGCCGTACTTCGTGTACTACCACCTCGGCGGGACCGGTCCATCGCTCTCGGAGAACTACGAGACCGAGGTCGGCGAGTTCTACGAGCTGCAGGCCGCGAAGCTCGGCAACCTGAAGCCGGACGCCGCCACCATCCTCGCGCTCTCGACCGACCGGCAGAAGCTGCTGGCGGGCCAGAACATGTTCAAGGCGAACTGCGCGACCTGCCATGCGCCCGATGGCGGCGGCAAGACCGGACCGAACCTCACCGACGACTTCTACATCAATGTGCGGAAGCCGGAGGACATCTTCGCGGTGCTGCGCGACGGCGTCGAGGCGAAGGGCATGCCGAAGTGGGGCAAGCGATTCAGCGAGCCGCAGCTTGTGCTCCTGGCCTCGTATGTGGCCAGCCTTCGCGGCACCGCACCGGCTTCGCCGCTCAAGGCGCAGGGTGACGAGGTGCCGGCCTGGGAGATGCCCGTATCGGCGGAGACCGTCGCCGCGGGGCAGTGATCGCGATCGCGGTCAGGAACGATGTCGATGAGCCGGACGATCCAACTTCCCGTACTCGAGCGCGCGCAGGACACCGCGGCGGCCGCAGGTCCGTTCCTCAAGCCCGAGGGGCGCGTGCTCGCAACGCTCGAGGAGGACGGGCGGCGGCGATGGCTGCGTCCGAAGCCCAGCCACGGTCCGTGGTGGCGGCGACGGCTCGTGGTCGCGTGGGTGCTGATCGCGCTCTACACGCTGATCCCGTGGATCAAGGTCGCCGGCATGCCGATGGTGCTGCTCGATCTCGTCGAGCGGAAGTTCGTGTTCTTCGGGACGGTGTTCCGGCCGACCGAGACGCTGCTCTTCGGCGTGCTGTCGCTCGCGATCTTCGTGGCTGTCTTCCTGCTGACGGCCGTGCTCGGACGCGTCTGGTGCGGTTGGGCGTGCCCGCAGACGGTCTACATGGAGTTCGTGTACCGGCCGATCGAGCGGTTCTTCCTCGGTAGGGCGTATGCGAATCCGCGCGCGTCCGTGTCGGCGTGGCGGCGTGCCGCGATGTACGCCGTCTACCTCGTCGTGTCGGCGCATCTGGCCAATACGCTGCTCGCGTGGTTCGTGGGTGCCGACCGGCTGACCGCGTGGATCTTCACGAGTACGCCGTTCGGGCATCCCGTCGCGTTCGGCGTATTCGCCTTCGTCACGATCGCCATGCTGTTCGACTTCGCGTTCTTCCGCGAGCAGCTGTGCTCCCTGGTGTGTCCGTACGGACGGTTCCAGTCGGCGCTGCTCGATCGTGACTCGCTGATCGTCGGATACGACCGGCGGCGCGGCGAGCCGCGTGGAAAGGGAGCCGGGCGCGGCGACTTCGCGCGGTCGAGCGGCTGCTCGGGCAAGTGCGGATGCGACGGTCGGGGCGGCTGCGGTACGGGCGATGGCTGCGGTGGCGGCGAGGCGCGCGATCATGCGCGCGACGCCGGGGCGCAGGCGGCGACCGTCGACCTCCGCGGCGACTGCGTCGACTGCCGCATGTGCGTGACGACCTGTCCCGCCGGTATCGACATCCGCGACGGGCTCCAGCTCGAGTGCATCCAGTGCACGCAGTGCATCGACGCGTGCGATGCGGTGATGACGAAGCTCGGTCGTCCCACGGGGCTCATCCGCTACAGCTCGCAGCGTGCGCTCGAGGAGGCGCCGCGCAAGGGCCTGCGGATGCGTCTCGCGGTGTACCCCACGCTGCTCGCCGTGCTCGTCGCGGCCGCGACCTCTCTGATCATGACCCGGCAGGACGCGGATGTCGCCGTTCTCCGGATGCAGGGCGTGCCGTACTCGCTGAAGCCGACGGCTGATGGAGGCGAGGTCGTCGAGAGCTTCGTGCGGATGCGCATCGACAACCGCACGCGCGAGCCGCGTACCTACTCGGTGAGCGGTGCAGAGGGCGTCGAACTCGTGCGGTCGGAGCAGGTCGAGGTCGCGGGCGACGCGAGCCGCGAGATCGATGTCGTCGTCCGCAGCGAGCGCGGGCAGTTCACGCGCGGCCGGCGCGATGTCGAGCTGCAGGTCGAGGAGCTCTCGGAGCGCGAGGGCGCGTACCGCGGAAAGGTGCATGCCGCCGTGCTCGGTCCGATCGTGGTGAAGCCGCTCGCGGAGGCGGCGAAGGAGAATGCACGATGAGTCTTGTCGCCAACCGGTGGATGTTCGTTCCCGTGCTGTTCCTCGGACTCAGCGTGACGGTGGCGACGGTCACCGTGCTCTCTGCGGTCGTCGGGCATCCGCTCGGCATGGAGCCCGACTACGACCGCAAGGCGGCGTCGTGGGACGAGGAACGCGCGCAGCGCGCGATGAACGAGAGGCTCCGGTGGGTCGTGACGCCCGAGGTGTCCTCCGACGGCGCGATGCGCACCGTCGCGCTGCGCATCGAGGACAAGCACGCCGCCCGTATCGAGGCGGACCGTGTCGCGGTCGAGTGCATTCCGATCCGTGCGGCCGAGTCGCGCCAGCGCATCGAGCTCTCGCGTCGCGATTCGGGCGAGTTCGTCGGATCGTTCCGATCGGGTATCGGCGGTCAGTGGGAGTTCCGCATCGAGGTCGGACAGGGCGGTGTGCGCTACACCGACGAGTTCCGCCGGTTCCTGACGCCCGCCGGTGGAGGAGCGGGTGACGGAGGGCTGGGGCATGGCTGACGATGCGTCCGTACTCGCGCTTGCGGGAACCGTGCTCGCGTCGAGCCTGCTCGGAAGCGCGCACTGCGCGGGGATGTGCGGCGGTCTCGCCCTCGCGGCGATCGGGCCGGCCAGGGAACCTCGTGCCGCCCGACAATTCGGATACCACGGTGGCCGGCTTGTGTCCTACGCACTCGTGGGGGTGGTCGCGGGAGTCGCGGGGCAGGTGGTCGATGACGCCGGGCTCCTCGTCGGCGTGCAGCGCGTGGCCGCGGTGACGGCGGGCGTGTTCATCGCGATACTCGGGGTCATCGCGATCGCGCGTGGCTTCGGCGCGAGGATTCCGACCGCGGGCGTTCCCGCGCCGCTCGTGCGGCTCGCGCAGCGCGTGCATGTGCGCACGCTGCGGCTGCCGCAGAAGTACCGCGGCATTCCGATCGGACTTGCGACGCCGCTGCTTCCGTGCGGGTGGCTGTACGCCTTCGCCGCGATCGCCGCAGGAAGCGCATCGCCTGCACTCGGTGCGTTCATCATGATCGCGTTCTGGCTTGGGACGGTGCCCGCCGTGGTGCTCGCTTCGAATGGCGCGCGCGTGCTGTTCGCGCGGCTCGGGCGCGCGGCGCCGATCGTCGCGGGCGTCGCGATGGTGGTCGTCGGCGTCCACGCCGCGACGGTGCGCGCGGGAGCTGCGGAGCGTGCGATGTCTGATGTGCGCGGACTGCGGGCCGGGGCCGTGCCCGCATCGCTCGGTGAACTCGACGCATGCGCCGATGGAGCGAAGGACGAACTTCCGCCCTGCTGCCGTGAGTCGGCGCGCGCCGGGGAAGAGGGTGGATGACGATGGGCGAATCCGCGACCCGGCCTGCTGCCGCACCGAAGCCCGGTACCGATGCGTGCGCGCACTGCGGTCTTCCCGTGCCGGCGTCGGAAGTGCACGCAGGCGAGCCGCTCCAGTTCTGCTGCGGCGGTTGCCGCGCGGTGCATGGCGCGCTGCACGAGTGCGGTCTCGAGAAGTACTACGAGCTGCGCGCGCAGGAGAAGGCGGTCGAGTCGGGTGGTGCCGAACCGGCGTTCGTGACCGGGCGGGGGTTCGAGCATCTCGACGACGAGCGCTTCCTCGCGGCGCAGACGCGCGTCGATGTGTCCGGCGTGCGTCGCACGGAGCTTCGCATCGACGGACTGCGCTGCGGGGCATGCATCTGGCTGCTCGAGGCGATGCCGCGCATCGTGCGCGGCGTGATCGAGGTGCGTGTCGACAGCGTCCGCGGCATCGCGCGCATCGCGTGGCAGGACGGCGTGATCCCGCTGTCCCGGATCGCTCGTCGCTTCGATTCGCTCGGCTACCAGCTTCATGCGTTCGGCGATCCCGATGCGGTCCGCCGCGCGCGCGCCGCGAACCGTGCGTGGATCGCACGCATCGGCGTCGCGGGTGCGATCGCGAGCAACGGGATGGCGGTTGCCTTCGCGCTGTACGGCGGGATGCTCGCCGAGATGGAGGCGGGTTTCCGCCTGTTCTTCCAGTGGTGCTCGGTCGGGCTTGCGGTGGCGGCGGTCGCCTGGCCGGGTCGGATCTTCCTCGCGAACGCGTGGGCCGCGCTTCGTTCGCGCACGCCGCACATGGATGTCCCCGTCGCGTTCGCGCTCGTCGCGGCACTCGTCGCGGGCGTGGTCGCGACGGTGCAGGGCACGGGCTCGATCTACTGCGAGAGCGTCGCGATGCTCGTGTTCCTGCTGCTCGTCGGGCGCTTCGTCCAGTACGGACGGCAGCGCAAGGCGCGCGAGCAGGTGGAGCTGCTGCTCGCGATCGTGCCGCCGGTCGCACGCAAGGTCGTGCGGTCCGACGGGCGCGAGCGGATCACCGATGTACCGATGGATGCGCTCGTGCCGGGCGACATCGTCGAGATTCCGGCGGGCGAGGCGTCGCCCGCGGACGGGCGGCTCGCCAGCGACGAGGTCTTCGTCGATCTGTCGCACCTGACCGGCGAGTCGCAGCCGATGCGGATCGCGCGCGGCGCACCGGTGTTCGCAGGATCGCGCGTGCTCGAACAACCCGCGCGCATCGAGGTCGTTGTCGCGGGAGGCGAGACACGCGCGGCGCGGTTGCTCGATCTCGTCCGCGAGGCGAGCGAGCGGCGTGCGCCGATCGTGGAACTCGCCGATCGCGTGTCGGCGTACTTCCTGCCCACGGTGGTTGTTGCTTCGATCGCGACGATCGCGTGGTGGTGGCCCCGCACGGGTGCGGAGGATGCGATGGCGCGTGCGGTGGCGCTCCTCGTCGTGACCTGCCCATGCGCACTCGGGCTTGCGACGCCGCTCGCGGTGGTTGCGGGAATCGGAAAGGGTGCGCGGCGCGGCGTGCTCATCAAGGGCGGGGATGTGATGGAACGCGCATCGCGCGCGGGCACGCTGGTGCTCGACAAGACGGGAACCGTCACGGAGGGACGAACGCGTGCGGTGCGCTGGCATGGCTCACGCACCGCACTGGCGGCTGCTGCTGCGGTGGAGCTCCACAGCACCCACCCGGTCGCACGCGCGGTCGTCGACGGATTCGCGGCCGCTTCGCCCGATGCGCCGGATGCGAACGATGTGCGTGAACTCCCCGGACTCGGGATCGAGGGGCGGGTGGGCCGGCAGCTCGTGCGCGTCGGCAGCATGCGGTTCATGCGCGAGCGCTCCGCGGTCGTGACCGAGTCGATGCAGTCGTTCGCGACGGCGTGCACGGTCGAAGGACTTGCGCCGCTCTTCGTGGCGCTCGATGGCCGCGTCGAGGCGGTGGTCGCGATCGGTGACCCCATCCGCGCCGATGCGCAGCGGACGATCGCCCGCATGCAGCGTGCGGGATGGCGCGTCGTG
>JBEAQW010000058.1:0-7087 GCA_041163725.1 Planctomycetota bacterium | reverse complement strand
CCCGGGGCGTCGACAGAGGCCGCGGTGGGATTTGACCCCGACTCGGCGAAGCCGACCAAGCCCCCCGCGACGACCCGCGCCCGACGCCTGGGGGCGAAAAACGACGACGCCCCGCTTTCGCGAGGCGTCGACAGAGGCCGCGGTGGGATTTGAACCCACGAATCACGGATTTGCAATCCGTTCCCTTAGGCCACTTGGGTACGCGGCCGGCGCAGGGACTATCGCACTATTCGTAGCGCTCGTCAACGCGAAGACTTGAGAACACCGAACGGACCTACCCTCCCAGGCGGTTCTCTCCGTTCGCGTGTTGCAGGCCTCCTTGCCGACAACACGCGGAGCCCCGAAACTACCTCCGACGATGCACTCGCCCCTCCTCGCAGCCATCCTTCTCGCGTCCGCGGCACCGCAGGGCCAGGGCACCCCCACCCCGCCCCCGACGGTGCGGGAGACCACGGTCGCGCCGCAGTCCCGCGTCGCCGACTACAGGCTGCCGCTCCTCCGTGAAGGCAGCGCCATCGCGCGCGTCACGGGTGATCTGACGCAGGATCCCGACGAGAAGGTCTGGCTGTTCCGGCCGCTCGAGCCCGAAGCGGGCACGATCCGGCGCGAGTTCGTGCTGCTGCCCTCGCCCGTGCTCGAGGACATGCTCCGCACCGAGCGGATCGCGGGAGCCCCAGTGCAGTTCGAGATGAGCGGGCGCGTCTTCATCTATCACGGACGCAACTTCCTGCTCCCGGACTTCGCGCCGGTCATCATGCGCTTCGATGCGGCGACCGGCGAGCGCCCCGCCGCGAGCGATGCCACGCAGCCGGCGCCGAGCGGCGACGACCGGTTCGTTCCCGCGGAAGGCGATGGCGCCAACGCCGATGCGCGCGAGGATGCGATCGTCGATGAAATCGAGCGACGGCTCGAGGAACGCGCCGGTCGTGCGCCGCAGGCGCGGCCAGCGTCCTCACCATCGCGCGCCGATGCTTCCGACGACGCGGCGAGCGAGGCAACCACGGTGCTCGCGAACGGCACTCGTCTGACCCGACGGCTCGGCCGACTCTCGCGTGATCCGCAGACCGGCTCGTGGCGCTTCGTTCCCACGCAGTCCACGGGGCGTGGCGATCCGTCGATCGAGCTCCTTCCCTGCCTACTGCTCGAGCGGCTCGAAGGCGCGGCGCGCGAGAACGACGCGGCCCCTGCGATTCTCCTTTCGGGAACCGTGTACGCGTACGAAGGCAGGACCTATCTGATGCCGACGAGCTTCCGCCGCGCGCGCGAAGGCCGCGGTCTCGGCGGTTGACCGTATCACTCGCCGAACCACGCAATGCCCGGCGCCAGGCCGTCAGTTCGTCCAGGCGGCGAGAAGCGCTGCGAGATCCTGAGCGTCGACGGTCCCGTTCGGCACGATGTCCGCCGAGCCGGGTCCGCCCCACTGGTCGAGCAGGATGCCCAGATCCTGGGCACTCACCACGCCATCGCCATTGAGATCGCCGAACACGCCGTCGCTCGGCGGACCGATCGAACCGTCGGAGTTCACGCGCGCCGCGAAGATGTCGCTCGCACCCGTCGTCGGTCCACCCTGCCATGCGATCACCGCACCATCCGCCGAGGCGGCCGCGGTGTCGTAGCGGTACTTGACGCCCGAATTCAGTGCGACATCGAAGCGACTCGTCACGGATCCATCGCCCGCGAGGACGGCACCGACCATGTTGTCCTGCACCGCGCTCGGCGTGTTGTTGTAGGTCGCGACGATCGTGTCACCCGCGTTGAAGATGCGGGCCCAGCCGTATGAATAGGTCGTGCCAAGCGGCTGGATCGCCGCGGCCGAATCACCCCACTGGCGTGCGCCCTTCGAGAAGCACTGCGCGAAGATGCCGTAGATCGACGAGTTCGGCGTGTGCTGCGTGAAGCTGACATACACGCGGCCATCGTTGCCGAGGTGGACCCATGGATCGGTGCGCTCGGCACCCGCGCTCGAGAGCGTCACCGGCACGCCGTTCGTTCCGTACATCAGCGCGCCCGCGGCCGTCACGCGCTGCAGCCAGCACTGGAGGGGCCCCGTCGTGTACCACGCGAAGTAGCCGCCGCCGGCGCCATCGCCGATGAAGCGCGGGAAGTTGCCGAACTGGAGCGAGCCCGTCGTGAACACGCTCACACCTGCCGCCGCCCACGGGCGCGTGCCCTTCGGGTCGATGCGGTGCGCACGGAGAATCTTCGGGCCGGTGAAGGTGGTGTAGCGCACGCACGACACGATGACCGCACCGTTCTCGCTCGCCTCGATATCGGCGACGAACTGCGACGCTCCCGCCTCGGAGAGCTGCACCGGTGTCGCGAACGACAGCGCACCATCGCCGGGAGCAAGCCGCTGCACGGCGGTTCCCGATCCACTGATGAACGCAACCCACACGAAGCCGTCACTCGCAACCGTGACCTGCGCGGGGTTGTTGCCGACCGCGCCGGAGAGCGCCTTCGTCCAGCGGATGGTTCCGTCGGCGGCAACCGAGGTGCACTGGATCACGCCCGCGGTGGTCGCGTAGGCGACATAGGCGTTGCCCGAGGCATCGCTCGCGAGACCGTAGTCGACCGTCGAGCTGAGGGCGCGATCATTCACGAGCACGGGGCTGTTCCACGCGGACTTGCCCGCGGCGTCGAGGCGCGCGAGCATCACGTCGTAGCCGGATCCGCTCAGGAAACTGATGTAGTGGCTTCCGCCGCCGCCGTCGACGACCTTCGGCTGCACATCGTCGGTCGCGGTTGCCTGGACCACCAGCGGCGCGACTGGATCCGTCGAGTAGTCCGCGAGGGCGAGCCCTGAAACGGTCAATGCGGCGCCGGCAGCGAACACGCGGAGGGACGAGGGGTGGATCTTCATCACAACACAATGACCACGATTCGACTGACTGCCAAGGGGCTTCGCCGTCCCCCGATGGATTCCCCTGACTCCGGAGTTGCCATCTGCCTCTCGGACCAGGAAGCATGCGGATTCCTGCTCGATCTGGAATGAAGCTGCCGCACCGGCGCTCGTTCCGCCGCCCGTCGCCGGAACGCGGGTACTCTGTTGACACAGACGATCCTTGTCCCCATGCAGCAAGCTGCGAAAGGACCGGCAGATGCGAAGACGACCTCCGGGGCTTCGGCCCGACTCGGCTGTTCGAGCGATCATCACGAGCCTGTGCCCACCCGGCACGGCTTCCGCTCTGTCGGGCATCGTGTCGGCCACGGTCGTCGCGGTCGCCTTGTGTGCGCAGCCACTCTGCGCCGCACCTCCCAAACTGCAGGGGGGCTCGCCGGGTGCGCCGACGAAACAGCCGAGTAGCCAGCCGACGAGGGCGCCGACGAGGGCGCCAACGGGGGCACCGACGCAGCCGCGCGACATGCTGAAGCCCACGCCGTCGCGGCCGAGCGCGGCACCACCGAAGCCGTCGACGCCCTCGCGAGAATCAGTGAAGCCGGCACCGAGTCGCCCGACTCCGCCCGCGACTCCCGCCCGACCGACGAGTACCCCGACACGCGAACCATCGCGCATCGATCCCAAGCCGAGTGCAACGCCGCCTGCGCGCGTTCCTTCACCGACCTCGACTCCAACGAGGCAACCAACGAGGCAACCGTCGGGGCAACCGACGAGACAACCGACGCAGGACACGGGGAACGATTCGACGAAGCCTTCGAGCAAGCCGACGCGGACGAGTCCCCCGCCGACGACGACGCCGAGTCGGAAGCCCGAAGTCGAGCGTCCGCAGTCGCGGCCCGCTCCGTCCCGACCGGAGCCCACTCGCACGGAACCCTCTCGTCCCACTACGACGCGACCCTGGCGTGATGACGCGCCCGTTCGCCCGACGAATCCGCGACCCGCGAATCCCACGCTTGTCGCACCCGATGCGACTTCCAGCACGACGGAGCGGCCCGAGCGCGCGAAGCCGACCATCATCCGCGACGGCAGCGCACTCGTCGATGAAGCGAGCGGCGGACGCGTGACGCGCGAAGCGCGCAAGCCGACCGTCGTTCCGCTGCCGCGGCCGGGCACCAACTCCACGACTGCGGCGTCACGGCCGGCGAAGATCGTCGACCCCGCGGAACACTTCACCGGCGACACCGTGTTCGGCGTACCGGTGCAGCGTGAGAGCCGCGGCACTTCACCCGGAATCGCGCGGACCAACTTGCGAGGCGGCTCGGATTGGAGCGACGACCGCGACACCTACAACATCCACAACACCTACATCACCAACATCTCGCGATGCAACGGTTGGGACCGCGGATCGCGCTGGAGCGACTGCGGCCCGTGCCACACCTGGACGCGATACGACTGCCACAGCGGCTTCAGCCTCTCGGTCGGCTTCGGCTCGGGCTTCAGCTTCGGGTTCTTCTACGGCACGAGCGGTGCACCGCTCTGCTCGAACTGGTGCAATCCCTGGTGCGAGAGCTACGCGACGGCGTGGTGCTACCGACCGTACTGGGCGCTTCGTTGGAACAGCTATCCCCGCCCATGCGGCGTGTACCACTCCTGGTGGAATCCGTGCCTGTCATGGCGTGAGCGGTGGCTGACCTGCGGACCGTGTCCGTGGCCGGGCTGGGTCCCCTACTACGGCTACCCGACGCTCGGCTCGACGACGGTCGTCGTCGCATCGAGCACGGTGTACGAGCCCGCATACGAGCCGGTCGCCGTCGCTGCGCCTCGCACGATTCCCAGTCCTGACGCACTCTGGATGCTCCTTGCGGACGGATACGACCGCGACGCGGAGGACGGGTTCATCCTGCTCGAGGCGGCGTACCCCGCCGACCAGCGTTGGGTCGCGGGCCAAGCGTTCGCGCGCGCGTTCCGCGGCGACACCGTTCGGGCTGCATCGCTCTTCCGTCAGGCGTTCGCCGTCGATGCATCGGTCATCGCGCGCATGTCGCGCGATGCGCGCTTCATCGCCCGACTCGAGCAGCTCGAACGCTCCGTCGAACCCGCGGCATCCGCGCATCAACCCTCGACCGATGCACTCCTGGTCCTTGCGGCGGCGCAGGCGGCGCGCGGAGATCTCTCCGCGGCCTATCTCCACGCCACGACCGCCGAGGCGGAAGGCGATGCATCGACCGGAACGCAGGAACTCGTCGCGTGGCTGCGCGCGATGCTCCGTCAGCGTCCGTGAATGGGTGATGCGACGTGGCCGCGCAGCAGCGCGGAGCCAGACGACCGTCCAGGAGATGCTGCTCAGCGAGATGCGGCTCAGCCGGTCCACGACGACAGCAACACACCGAGATCGGCGCCATTGACCGTGCCGTCGCCGGTGATGTCGGCGCTGCCCGAGGTGCCCCATGACGACAGCAGCACGGCGAGGTCCTCGGCGTTCACCTTGCCGTCGCCGGTCAGGTCGCTCGGATTCGCCGGCGGCGGCGTGAACTCCACGGTGAGCTGCGGGCGAGTGCTGACGACACTCGACTCGTGCGAGTCGAAGCGCTTCACCGACTGGTTGACGCCTTCGTTCCCCTGCACGCACCAGCCGTAGTTGGTGGAGGGGTTGTTCACCATGTCCTGCACATCGGCCACGAACTGCGGGGTCGAGGCCCAGGTGTAGGTGCCGATGCCGTTCACCGTGCGCGACACGGTGACGGTGCTCGTGAACTCGCCACCGGGTGTCGCCCAGAAGGTGTTCGGATAGAAGCGGTGCAGCCAGGTCGTGTCGTTCTGCTGGGCGAACGCACCACCGCCGCCGAAGGCGACGCTGCCGCCCTCTCCCCAGGAAGCGGTGAAGCGCTTGAGAGCGACTGCCTGCGCCGAGGTCAGGCCTGCGGCGGAGCAGTACATGCGCAACGAAACCGAGGTGATCGTCGAGCCCGCCGGGATGCCCGACAGATCGAACCGCAACGCGCCTCGGCGAAGGGTGTTGCCGCCGTTCACGCCCACCTTCCCGGCGAAGAAGTACTGCGCCGCACCCGCGCTCCAGAAGCCGGCGGGGTCCTCGATGATCGTGTTGTCATCGACGCTCGTCAGGACGACGGTGTCGGCGAAGGCCGATCCCGGGCCGAGGAGGCATGCGAGCGCGCAACAGACGGGAGCGAACGCGGAACGGGAGAGTCTGGGCGTCATAGGTGGTCACTCTTCGCGGCGGGGTCAGCCGCGGACGCAGATCAGCCCCACGCATTCAGCAGAATCGCGAGGTCGCCGCCGCCGACGCTGCCGTCGCCGTCGAGGTCGGCGTTGCCCGACCCGCCCCACTGGTTGAGGAGGATGGCCAGGTCGGAACCGTCGACGCTGCCGTCGCCGTTCAGGTCGGCGGGGTTGCCCGAGGCCTTCACGGTCGCGGAGAGCGTCAGGACGAGCGACCCGCTGGTCGCACCGGGCAGGTTCTCATCGCTCGTCAGGATGGTGACTTCGTCGGTGTAGGTGCCGGGGGCCCGGCCGTTCGAGTCGAAGGTGAACACGATGTTCGTGGGGGCTCCCGCGACATTCGCCTCGGAGGCGTCGACGACCGCGAAGGGTGCGGCGACGCCCGATGCGCCGTCGATGTCGAGGCGCGCCTGGAGCGGGCCGTACCCGAGGTTGTGCACGGGAACGGAGATCTCGATGAGCCCCTGGTCGGCCGGAGTCGTGACACCCGCGGTCGTCGCGGTGACGAGCGACTTCGCACTGAAGGAAGCGCGCGCATGGCCGAGCACGGTGCCGGTCAGGCCCCGTTGGATCGACGCGTTCTGCGCGCCCTCCACCGAGGTCGTGATGGTGGCGGTTGCGTTGACCGCCGCGGGTGCGGCGGTGTTCACGAAGAGGTTGACGACCGTCGACGACGGCGCAAGTGCGGCCGTGATCGTCTGCGACCCGAAGAGGCCGTTCAGTCCGGTCACCGTCGCGACCAGCGCATCGGTGCCGAGCGGATGGACGACATTGGCGTTGTTCGCGACGGAAACCGGGATCGTCACCGCGGCGCCCGCGATCACCGTGCCGAAGGTCGACTGCATGGTCGCGCTCATGATCGGCGGCACCTGGTAGTCGGCGATCACGGGAAGGTGGTCGGTGGCGACCCACAGCAGATCGGCCACCGCGTTCGAGCGCGCGATGTTCGTCGGGTAGTACGAGTTGTTGCCCGAGTTGATGTCGAGGTTGTAGTGGTTGCCGTCGTTG
>JBEAQW010000057.1:0-10808 GCA_041163725.1 Planctomycetota bacterium | reverse complement strand
ACGGCGCCTCGAGCAACACCGCGACGATCCGCCACCGCAACACGCAGGCGCAGGACCGCGTGGCGCTCGACCAGATCCCCGCGTGGCTCGACGAACGGGTTGGCTGAGCGCCGCCCGTCCGGATGCGATCCCCAAAAGTGGCACGGCGCCGTGTGCCTTTCCGCAGCACACGACGCCGGCCGTTGGTTCGTGAAGGTCCCCGCGGCAAGCGCCGCGAGTCTCGATCCGTACGCACACGCGCACCCGATGGATCGACCCTCATGGGTCCTATCGGCGGATTGGACCCGATCGTGAACAGAAATGGTCGAATCGAGACCGAAGATCCGAGAAGCCCGCGAATCGGAGACCCCCGCATCCCGTGGCGGTTCGGGGGCACGCACTCTGTAAAAAGCCCCCCCTGTAAAAAGCCCCACGCCGCCTTGCGGCGGCGTGGGACTCGTCCCTAACCGGAAGCATGCTCCTTTCGGAGGGGCCCGACGTGAGGAGTCGTCGGGCCGCCGCTTCCGCGGATATCCCGGCGCTTACGCGCGGCGGAGCACCCCGGATCGGCCCCGCCTGGGTATCCGATGGGTGGAGTATCGACAGGACGACCGCGCCTGGCAATGAGGCGATTTCCCCAATCGGCTTCGAACGGAATCCGCCGTCAGGTGAACCAGCGGTCGTCGAGGTGCATCCCCTTCGGGATCGCGGGGTCGGCGGTATCGATCATGGTCGCCACGGGATAGGCGCATGCGTCGACCGCGAACGCCCCGGCGGGCCGATGGTTGCCGCTGCGGCCCAGACCGCCGAACGGAAGCTTGCTGCTCGCACCGGCCGTCCCGGTGTTCCAGTTCACGCATCCCGCGCGGCATCCCGCGAGGAAACGCCGCCACTCCCCTTCGTCCGTGCTGAAGAGACTTGCGGCGAGCCCGAAGTTCGTGGCGTTCGCCTGTTCGATCGCATCGTCGAGGTCACGCGCACGCGCGAACTGCACGAACGGACCGAAGATCTCCTGCTCGCCGTCGCTGCGCGAGAAGCGCTCGACCTCGACCGCGCCCGGCGAGAGAAAGAAGCCCTCGCGATCGAGCGGGACCGCCTCGAGGAGCACGCGACCGGACCGCGCGAGCGTGGCCTGCGCGTGCAGCACCGCGTCGCGTGCCTCGCCCGTCACGAGCGGCCCCATGAACGCGGGCACGGCGTCGTCGGCCGCGGCGATCACGAGATTCGAGGCGAGTTTGAGCACCATCGGGATGAACCGATCCGCGACCGCGTCCTCGACGATGATCCGCCGCGTGCAGGTGCAGCGCTGGCCGGTGGTCGCGAACGCCGCGCGCACGCACTCGATCGCGGCGCGGCGGAGATCCGCCTTCGCGGTGACCACCGCGGGGTTCGAGCCGCCCATCTCGAGCGCGATCAGTCGGCCGGGCGAGTCGAGATTCGCCTCGAGGATCCGTCGCCCGACCGGGAAGGAACCCGTGAAGAGGACGCCATCGACCTCGGGGTGCGTCGCGAGGCGCGCGGAGATCGCGGGGCCGCCCTGCACCACGTTGAACACGCCGCGCGGGAAGCCCGCCTCCTGCGCGAGCTCCGCGAGGAGCTGACCCACCGACGCGCCCTTCTCGCTCGGCTTGAACACGACGGTGTTGCCGAGCAGGAGCGCAGGAACGAAATGACCGTTCGGAAGGTGCGCAGGGAAGTTGTACGGACCGAGCACCGCCATCACGCCGTGCGGCCGGAAGGTGCAGATGCCTGTCTTCCCCGGCCCCGCGGCGACCTCGAAGCCGGCGACACGCCCGAGCACGCGGTCCTCGAGCGTGATCGTCACCTTGTCGGCGACGATCTTCGCCTCGAGCTCCGCCTCCCAGCCGACCTTGCCGATCTCGCGCGCGATCGCTGCGGCGAGCCGCGGCGCATGCGCAACGCATGTCTCGCGCCAACGCTCGAGATGCGCGCGGCGCACGCCCGGCTCGAGCGCGCTCCATCCGGGCAGTGCGCGCCGCGCGGCCGCGACCGCTTCCTCGGCGTGCGCAGCGACGGGCGTTCCGCACCAGACGACCGTCGAGGGCCGGGCCGGATCGCGTGTCGTGATCCCATCGCCCTCGAGCCTGCGGAACACGCCGTCGACGAGATCGCTCGGTGGCTCACGCAGATAGGAACTCGATGCCAGCATCCTTCGGACTCCTGCTCAGGACTTCTTCGAACGGCGCGCGCGGGGCTTCGGCTCGGGAAGCAGCGTGCAGCCGACGAGCGCGTCGGGTGATGCGCCGATGGCCTCGAGCGTCTCGGTCGGCAGCACGATCCTGCCATCCTCGACCTCGCAGACGCTGCGCGTCGCGCGGAAACCACCGCGTCCCTTGTGGGAGACGAACGCCTCGACGCTGCCCGAGGGAATGCCAGCGACCGCGCGCAGCGTGGTCGTCGCCTTCACGATCGGAACCTCGTCGATCGCGGCGTCGAGATAGGGCCCACCGTCGAACGGATCGACATGGCCGTGGTACTTGAAGCCCTGCTTCTCGAGCATGCGCTTCGCGGGCTCGGTCTCCTCCCCGACCTTCCCGATCAGCGCACGCGCCTCGGGCGGAAGCAGCGACGCGTAGATCTCGCCCTTCGGCCAGAGCGCGAGCAGGAACTCCTTCGAGCGCGAGCTGAAGAGATCCGCCTCCTTGTACGAGAGGTTGATGAACCGGCGGCCGAGGTACTCCCACAGGAGCGTGCCCGAATCGGGCGTCAGCGGCCCCATCATCTCGGCGAGGATCCGCTCGGCGAACATCTCGCGGTTCAGCGAGATGAAGTGGAATCGGATCAGCGAGAGCAGCGAGCCGAGCCGCTCGGAACGACCGCGGAATCCCGGCGCGAGGATCAGTCCTCCGACCTCGCTCGGACCGCTCGTGTCGGTGCCGAGCTCGAGCGTGACATGCGTCTGGCCGAGCTGGAGGTCCTCGCTGTAGTAGGAACGGCGTCCCGTGTTCAGGTAGATGTGGGGATGGCCTTCCCACGAGACGCAGCAGAGGATCGAGCAGGTCCCGACGACCTCGCCCGACTCGCCGTCCTCGAGGACGAACATGAACTCGCGCCTGCGGATGTCGTCGACATCGCCCGCGAAGCTGCGGCGGCTGCGCCCGACCTTCGCGGCGAGCAGCTCCTTGTCGGCCGGCAGGTTGATGAAGTGGACCATCTTCGCGAGCTTCAGGAGCGTCGGAAGATCGTCGAGGATGGCTGGGCGAATCACGAACATGCGGTCATGCCGTCCGGGCGAACGACTTCTCCATGATCTCGAACACGGGCGTGAACTGCTCGGGCTTCATCACGCCGACCGGCGGCAGGAAGCGCAGGTGGTACGGCCCGTGGCCGCAGCTGAAGGCGATGACCCCGTCCTCGAACAGGTTGTGCAGCAGTCTGCCGATCTTCTCGCGGCTGCCGCCGAACGGCGTGAGGCGCATCATGCCGCCGTGTCCCGCGACAACGGTCTTCGTCGTGCGTCCGAGCGAGTTCGTCACCGGGGGGAACCAGTCGGGATGCTTCGCGACGAATGCGTCGGCATGCTGGCGGAAGGCGGCGAAGAGACGCGCGATGCGCCCGTCCGCTCCGTAGTAGCCGCCCGACTGCAGGCGGTTCAGGATCGAGAGACCGGTAGTGAACGCGCTTGTCGACGCGGCGAAGGTGCCCGACAGCAGGCCCGCCTTGGGATTGAAGTCATCGCCGTACAGGCACGCGCACGCCTGCGTGATCTTGCCGACGGTCACCACATCGATGTAGCGGCCGAGATCGAGACGCTCGAAGCAGAACATGCTCTCCGTGCGGCCGAAGGTCTGCACCTCGTCGTCCCAGATCGGGATGCCGGCCTTGCGTGCGGCCTCGAAGAGCGCGACGAAGAACTCGCGCGGCGCGGTGTTGAATCCGCCTTCACCCTGCACGAGCTCCGCGATCAGGCAGCAGTGCTGGCCCGGATAGCGGTGGATGAGCTGCTCGAGATGCCAGAGCGTCATGTCGATCGAGCGCTGGCCCATCTCGGGGTCGTAGAACGGCAGGTAGTCGACATGGATGTTGAGCGCGAGACCCTGCCGGTATCCGGCGGTGTCGCCGATCTGCGACATCGTGGTCGAACGGCCCATGAAGCAGTCCGCGAAGGCGATGATGCGGGGAGCGCCGTTGGTCTTCTGCTGGCAGACCTTGAGCGCCGCCTCGTTCGCCATGCAGCCGGAGTTCGTGATGAAGCAGTGCTTCAGGTTCGAGCTGCGCAGCGCCTCGTTCGAGAGGAACTCGCCGAACTCGATCGCCTCGGCGTTGAACTGGAGGTTGCCCTGCATCACGAGGTCGGAGAGCGATCCGCGGATCGACGCCTCGATGAGATCGAGGTCGCCGTGGCCGAACATATGGACGCCGATGCCGTTGATGAGGTCCCACTTGACGCTTCCGTCGGCGAGTTCGACGAGCGCGCCGTTGCCGGCACCCGAGCCGAGGTACGGATAGAGCGGTCCGCGCCCGCGCACCTCGGTCGCGCGCTTGAGCCACGAATCGAGCGACTCCTTGAGCTCGGCGCGCGCGGGCCTGGCGCCGGTCAGCTCGCGCTGCTTCGCCGCGACCTCGGTGCGGATCGCGTGGATGGCGGCCTCGATCGCGGGGCTCGAATGGATGGCGGAACCGACGGTGGCGTGTGCGTGTTGCGTCTGGGTCATGGGTGGAACTCTCCCGCGCGCGGCGCGGGACTCCTGTTTTCGACCTTTCCCCGAGGGGGGCTGTAGCGTAGATGGCGGGATTTGGCCGCGTTACGGGACGCGCACCTGACGCGCGAGCAGCGTCGCGAGCATCGTCGCGCGCGGGACGAGGGAGTCGAGCTCGATGTACTCGTCGGTGCGGTGCAGATTCCCCCCGACCGGGCCCATCGTGTCGATCGTCGGAAGCCCTTCGGCCTGCATGAGGTTTCCATCGGAGACGCCGCCCGACTTTCCGAACCCGACCTTCTGGCCGAGCGACTCGCCGATCGCGCGCACCTCCTCGGCGAGGGCCCGGACCGCGGGGATCTCGGGCTTCGCGGGGCGGTTCGACTCGTACTCGATGCGCGTGCGCGGAAGCGGCGCGTCGGGCGCGGATGCGAGCGCGAAGAGCCCGCGCTTCAGCGACTCCTCGCGATCCGCGTCGCGGAAGCGCGCGTTGCCCCAGCCTCGGGCGCGGTCGGCGACGATGTTCGTCGCCTTCGCACCTTCGAGCGGACCGATGTTGACCACGGTCCCCTGCTCGAGGTCGACCAGCTTCGCCGCGTCGAGGATCCTGGCGGCGAGGGCGTTCACCGCGCTGACGCCGTTCGCGAAGTCGCGTCCGGCATGCACCGCACGCCCCTCGCACTCGATGCGGAAGGTCGCGCTCCCAAGCCGCTCGACGACGAGCGAGCCATCGGGCAGTGCGGGCTCCATCGCGAGCCCGAGCCCACCCGCAGCGGCGCACGCGCGCGCTTCCGCGCGGATCGCGCGCTGGCTGTGCAGGCTGCCGGTCTCCTCGTCCGAGTTGAGGAGCACGGTCCACGCGCAGCGGACGCCGGCCTCGGCGAGCACCTCGAGCGCATGCAGCATGATGACGAGGCCGCCCTTCATGTCGATGGCGCCGGGCCCGACCGCACGATCCGCACCCGAACGGACGAGCGTCCTGAAGTCGCCGAGCGGATCGTGCACGGTGTCGAGATGCCCGGTGAGAAGCACCGGTCGCCCCACGCCGTCGACCGATGCGCGCAGCGCCGGCGGCGGCGGCGCATCGGCACGCTGCCCCGGCTGCACGATCCACGCGGGCCTTGGATCACCCGCGATCTCGTCGAGTCGCGCGCCGAGCGCCGCGAACCGCGCGCGCATGGTCGCGCGGAAGCGGTCGAGTCCCTCGTCGTATCCGGAACAGGTCGGGATCGCGACCCAGTCCGCGAGATCGCGCTCCATCGCGTCGCGACGCGCGGCGAGCATCGATGCGATCGCGGACTCCTGCGCGTGGTCAGGCATGAAGCGCTCCATGCTCCGCGAGCGTGCCCGCGAGAAGCTCGAGATCGACCTCACCCTCGAACACCTCCGTCGCGGGACCGGTCATGAGAACGCTCGCATCGTCCGACGGCCACTCGAGGCGCAGCGGGCCGCCCGGCAGGTGCGCATCGAGCGTCCTGGCGCCGCGACCGAGCAGGACGCCCGCGACGCAGACCGCGCTCGCGCCGGTTCCGCACGCGAGCGTGATGCCGGAGCCGCGCTCCCAGGTCCGCATGACCGCCTCGCCCCCCGCGTAGCGGACGGCATGGACATTGATGCGCGACGGGAACCACGCGTCGCGCTCGATGCGCGGGCCGATCTCCTCGAGGCGGAGCTTCCACGGATCGTCGCAGCAGAGGACGAGGTGCGGGTTCCCCATCGAGACGAGCGTGATGTGCGCCTCGACGCCCGCATCGCGCCACCACTCGCCGTTCCCCCAGCGGGCGAGGTCGACGGGATGCGCGATGACACGCGCGTCGGCCGCCAGACCGTCCACGCGCGCAGGGATCGCCGCATGGCCGAGGATCGGCGCGCCCATGTCGACCGTCGCGCGAGCGACGCGTCCGTCGGCGCCACGCGCCCAGCGGACCTCGAGCACGCCGCGCCCGGTCTCGACGCGCAGCGGATTCGACGACGCGATGCCCCGGTCGATCGCGAACTTCGCGACGCAGCGGATGCCGTTGCCGCACATCTCGCCCTCGCTGCCATCGGCGTTGAACATACGCATGCGCACATCCGCGTCGTCGCGGAGGGGCGGGCAGACGGCGATCAGTCCGTCGCTTCCGACCGCGAAGTGGCGGTCGCTCACGAGGCGCGCCGCGCGCGGAAGATCCAGCGCGGGATCGAGCGAACCGTCGATGTAGACATAGTCGTTGCCGATGCCGTGCATCTTGGTGAAGCGCATGCGGCGAGTGTAGCTGTTCGCGCCACGCGCAGGCCCGCGCGGCGTCAGGCGACCACGCCGGGAAGCATGCTCGCCACGACCGCGGCGACCACCACGGCGAGCGCGATCCAGCGGAGCACCGCGAGCGTCCGGTCGATCGCCATGCGGTCGAGCGGCTGTCCGGCGATCGAACGGAGATACGACTGCCGCCAGGCGATCGAACCATGTCGCCAGCTCGGTCGCTCGGGCGGGACATGATTGAGCACCGACACGCCGTGCAGCGCGCCCGCCATGGCCTCGACGGCGCCCGTGGTCGCGGCCGCCTCCCCTTCCCTCCTGCTGAGCAGCTGCACCGCGAAGGTGTCGGCCTGCCTCTCGATGCGTCGGCTCAGGTAGCCGAACACCCACAGACCGGCCGCGAGCACCGAGAGATCGCGCAGCATCGACGCAGCGTCGACGATCGGATCGAGCGGCGCAGCGGGGTCGAGGCGCGCGTACTCCTCGGCGAGCAGCACGACGATGGGCGAGATCGCGGCGTGCGCGATCGTCCACGACGCGAGCACCATCACGAGCATCCACACGAGATGCCGGTGCACCACATGGCCGAGTTCGTGCGCAAGCACCGCGCGCACATGCTCGCGCGGCATGCACTCGAGCAGGCAGTCGGACATCATCACGCAGCGGAGGCGCGGAACGACGCCCATCACCGCGGCATTCGCGACGAGGCCGTCGGTCGGCCAGACCCAGAGCTCGCGCACATGGACGCCGCTCTCGCCCGCGAGGCCCGCGAGTTCCTCCCGCATCGGACCGGCGGGCATGCGGCGCAGTCCGAGGAGGAACGGGATCACGACCGGCACGAGCAGGAAGAGGACGAGCACGCCCGCGACGCCGCCTGCGAACCGCGCCTGCTCCTCGTACGCGGGTTGCCATCGGATCGCCCACTCGCGCGCGAGCTCGCTCAGTGCGATCGGTACGAGCATCGGCACGAGGATCGGCAGCAGCCCCGCCCGTGCCTGCGCGATCACGAACGCGACGCGCGAAGGCACGGGCTGCAGCGGCGCCTGCGCATCGAGCATGCGGATGAGCGCGGACTCCCGCATGCGCTTCTCGACCGACCAGGTCGTCGCGTATCCGACGAGCGTCGCCACCATCGCGACCGCGAGGAAGAGTGCGGGAACGCCGACGCGCCCGACGACGCCGGCGGCGGCGGCGGGAAACGCGCTCGTCGCCGCAAGGAGCATGAGAAGCGTGACGATCGCGCCCGAGCGCGGCCCCGCCGTGTACAGCCGCTCGAGCGCATCGCCCCGGCCCGCGTCCATCTCCCGGTGCGCGCGACGCACGAGGAACGCACCGCGGGCGAGCACCGCCAGCGGTGCGACGAGGAGCGCGATCAGACCCTCGCGCGGGCCGATCGGCGTCGTACCCGAGAGTTCTTCCGCGACGAGCGCGATCAGGATCTGGATCAGGAGCATCAACTGCATCGCGATGCCATCATGCGCGGAGCGTCCGCGACGGGCGGACGGGAATCGTCAGCCTTCCGGCCGCACGACCGCCCCGAGATCGACCACGAACCGCCCGTGACGGTAGAAGTCGACTCCGATCATGTCGGTCGAGAGCGAGGTGAACACGAGCCCGTTGCAGCGCGTGCTGTCGGCGAACGCGAAGTCGCCCATGTGGGGTCCCGCGTACCGCGAGTTCTCGTACTGCTGCGAGTGGTTGTGGTAGTGGAAGAGGCCCGTGTAGAGCGCATCGAACAGCACCTGCGGACTCTCGTAGCGGAGGTCGCCGTTCTTCGCCCGCGGCGGGAACTCGAGAAGCTCTCCCCGCCCCTCCGCGTCGAGCGCGATCACGCCGCCGAACTCGGTCGTGACATCCTCCCGGTCGCGGTCGGACTGCTCGAAGAGGTGCCGAAGCACCGCCGGATCGTCGAGGATGTCGAGCGCGAGCACCATCGCGGCGAGATCGGACCACCCCGCCTGATCCCGCTGCTGGTAGAGGATCTCGGTGAAGTCGCTGCCGAAGCCGGTGAAATCGGGCGACCGCTTCACGCGCGGCTCGATCCGGCGGGCGATCTCGTCGTACAGCTCCGCGTCGGCCGCGGACAGCAGCGCCGGCCGGCGCGCGAGCGCCGCGACGGCCACCGGGACGGCGCGAATCTCGAGCCCCTCGCGCCGCGCGGCGGGCATCGCGGCGAGCGCCTCGACCGCGCGCGCGAAGAACGCGGCGCGGTCCGGCTCGCGAAGCTTCCGCGCCCAGAGGATCTCCTCGCGCGTCGTCGGCAGCACGCCAAGTTCGTTCGCGACGCTCGCGAGGTCGGTCAGCATCGCATCGCCGCGCCACGACTCCGGGTCGGCGAGGAGCGCGCGCAGGCGCGGCTCGTCACCCGACTTCATCAGGAGCTCCCAGCAGCGCGCACGCAGGTTCGCCTGGGTGACGGGATTGGCCTCGCGCATGAGGGCGAGCAGCGTGGCGCTCACGCGCTCCTCGCCGACGACCCGACCGAGCGCGATCCGCTCGGGTCGCTCGGCGGTCGTGAATCCGGTGGCGGGATTCGCCCACGCGCGCACCAGCGTCGGCACGAGGGCCTCGATGCGGCGGTCGCCGATGAGCGTGCACACGCGCTCGCGCCACGCGATGTCCGCCATGCGCGGAAGGCTGTTCTCGAGCGCCGCGACGAGCGCGGCGCGATCGGTCTCGTCGAGAAGCGCGAACGCGCGTTCGCGCGCGTCGATCGCGTAGCCCTCCGCGGCGACCATCCGCCGCAGCGCGGACTTGGTGGAGTCGTCGACTCCACGCATGCGCGCCGCCTCGATCGCATCGAAGTAGTGCTCGCGCGACTGGCCGGGACGCGCGAGCACCTCGGCGGGATCGCGCACGCTCTCAGGTCCTCCGGTGCAGGCCGCGAGGAGAAGCGCCGCGGCCGCGGCACATGCGCGGCGCGCGAAGGGACCAGCATCGGGACCGGTTCGTCTGGATCGGATCACCCCGCCAAGGTACCGCATCACGGGATCGAACCACCGCGGCGCGCCGCGTGCATCGCCGCGCACGGACTTCCTCCGCGCCGTATGATCGAATCGTCATGAACGCACCGAATGATTCGGGTTCACCAGGGCATGCGCCGCGCGGCTCGTCGAACGCGACGACCGGTGGCTCTTCGCATGACCCGGCTCCCGACCCGACCGCGGCGTTCCGCGACGATGTCGAGCGCGTGCTCGCGCTGATCCGCCCCGCCGTGAAGGAGGACGGAGGAGACATCGAACTCGTCGACGCCACGCCCCCCTCGCGCGTGCGCATCCGCTTCCTCGGCGCGTGCGTCGGCTGCCCTTCGTCGGGAATGACCCTGCACCACGGGATCGAGCGCACCCTGCGCGCGAAGCTCGGCGACCACATCACGGTCGAGGCGGTCTCGTAACCAGCGCGCATGGCTGCGGGGCGACGCCGCGATCAGCCCGAATCGGCGGTTCTTGCCGCTCGTACTAGGCGATTCTCCCCGCGGAGGGCTTCCCCACCCCCGATCCTCGGGTAGTCTGACTGCGTCAGCCACGAGGCGGACGGGCCGGTTGGCCCGGGCAGGAGGTCCCTTTCATGCTCGTCATTACGCGTCGCGAAGGTGAAGAAGTCGTCATCGGTGACCCAGCGAGTCCGATGGGTGTTGTTCGCATCGTCTCGATCAAGGGTGATCGTGTTCGCGTCGCGTTCGACTTCCCGCGCACCGTCGAGGTGCATCGTCGCGAGGTCGCGGACGAGATCCTGCAGAACGCGACTCCCGAGGAGCGCCCGGTGATCGGGCAGATCCGACCGGCCACCGAGGGTGGTTGATGCTGGGCGGTTGACGCGGGGCGGCGGACGCCGAGAGATCGTCGTTGGAACAGCAACGCGGGGAATCCGACCTCGCGCGGCGATGCACGCCGCCGTGATGCTCACTCGACAGAACGAAAGCGGCTCCG
>JBEAQW010000056.1:0-22274 GCA_041163725.1 Planctomycetota bacterium | reverse complement strand
GCGCCCTCGGTCTCGGCGCGCGCGAGCCGTGCGCGGCTCGTGCCGATCGCGGCGAGCCGCCACGCCGAGAGGTAGCTCGGCGCCTCGTCGAACATGCGGTCGAACGCCTGCACCGCGCGGTCGAGCGCGCGCGTGTCCGCGGCGCCTGCGATCGAGTCGAGAAGCGTGAGCGCGCGCACTTCAGGCGAGAGCTTCCTCAACTCCGTGTCGCGAAGGCGGCCGGCCTCCTCGGAATCACCGCCCGCGGCGGCCGGCGGCTCGACTCCGCCGCGCGCGATGTGCGCGATCAGCCGCGCCACCTCGGCGGCGTCGCCCGAGGCGCGCGCCGATTCGCACGCCGCAACGAGGTCACCGCGACGCGACGCCGGCATGAAGGGAGAGAGCGCGGGCAGCAGCCCGTTGTCGGGGTCATACGCGGCGCGCATGCCGGGGAAGCGCGTGCCGATCCCGTCGGCGCGGTGACGGAGGCACGCCAGCCACGGCTCGGCCGCCGCACGGATGTCGCCGTTCTCGAGCGCCACGCGGAGCGAACCCTCCGCGACCAGCGCCGCCGTCGGCCCCTCCGCGTCGCGGAAGCGCGCCCAGTGCTTCGCAAGCAGCGGCGCCGCGAGCTGGCCGTCGCCCCGCTCGATGCGGATCCGCGCGCGCCACAGATCCTCGCCGATCTCGAGGAACTCGCCGAGACCCACGGTTTCGCCGCGGATCTCGCGCACCATGTCCCAGGGCAGCAGGCCCGTGCGGAACGGCGCGAGCGCGTCCTCGTCGCCAAGGAGACGCCGCTCTCCGCGGAGATCGAGTCCACCCGCATCACCGATCGCGCTCGCGCCCGACACCGTGCCGAGTCCGCCGCGCAGCGTGACCGTCACATCCGCCCACGCACCGTGCGATGCACACAGCGCCAGTGCCAGCGCGATCGCGGAAAACCGCCCGCCCAGCCGCGTCATGGCTGCCCCCGCGCGCCGCGCGTCGGCACGAATCGGAAGACGCCGCGGTACTCGCGCGCGATCTCCTCGAGCGGTTCGCGTCCCGCGTCGCTCGAGAATCCGATGGTATTGATGATGACCCCGCGCTTGAGGTTCTCGGTGAAGCGCCTGATATGGTAGAGCGTGTCGCCCGGGATCTCGCCATCGGTGAGGAAGAAGATCACATCGGGCGGCTGCGGCAGCGACAGCACGATCTCGAACGAGCTCGCGGGATAGGTGCCTCCGCGCGACCCCTGCTGGTCGAGCCATTGCCCCATGCGGCTCTTGTTCGCGCGCGAGGCCTTCAGCCAGCCCTCGAGCTCGAAGTCCGGCCGGACGGCGTCGTTCGAGTAGAGCACCACGTAGAACTGCGTGAAATCCTGCAGCGCGTTGATCGAGCGCTTCAGTTCGGACATCGCCGGCGTGAGGCGGTCCTCGGTGTTCGTCATCGAACCGGAGATGTCGACGATGAACGCGAAACGCGTGCCGCGGCCGCCGACGCCGAAGAAGCTCGTGCCTCCACCGCCGCGTCCACTTCCGATGCCGATGCCGCTCCCCGAACCACCGCCGCCCGCGACCGCCCCGACGCCCGGCGCCTCGATCATCCCGGGGTCGGCCTGCATGTCCTCGCTCGACAGCGCCGACATCGGCTCGGGATCGAGTTCGGTCGTCACGGGACCGATCGGCGTCGGCGACGGATCCGGAAGCTCGATCTGATCGTTGACGACCTCGACCTGCGGCGGGAGTTCCTGCAGCGCGATCTCGACCGACGCCGGCATATCGCCGTTGCCGGGATCCTCGACCTTCACGGTCCAGAGGTAGAGCACCCACGCGACATGGAACACGATCGAAAGCGCGAAACCGAGCAGCAGCAGGTGCATCCAGCGCTCGCGCACCATGCGGCGCCGCTCATCGCGGAGCTGCTGCTCGACGGTCCGACCCTCGGCGGAGAATCCCGCGCCGCCCGCGCCCCGTCCAGAACCGCCACCGACCCCATCGGGGCCTGGCGAGCGGAGCGGTGTCTTGGTGAACGGGGCCACGAGTCCAGATACGCGAGGGAGGAACGGCGATTGTAGGGAAATCCCGAGTTCCTGCGGGTTGCGCCATGGCCCTCGGCCCAACCCGTGTGGAATTCAGCTGCGCGTGACCAGTGTTCCGATCCGCTCGCCCGCGACCACGCGCCGGATGTTGCCGGCGGACTTGTAGTCGAACACGCAGACGGGAAGGTCGTGCTCCATGCACATGGTGAGGGCGGTGAGGTCCATCACGCCGAGCTTGCGCTCGATCGCCTCCGAGAAGGTGAGCGTCTCGTAGCGCGTGGCCTTCGGGTCCTTCTTCGGGTCGGCGGTGTAGATCCCGTCGACCTTCGTGGCCTTCAGCAGCACCGATGCGTTGAGCTCGATCGCGCGCAGGCTCGCGCAGGTGTCCGTCGTGAAGAACGGATTTCCCGTTCCCGCGGCGAGGATCACCACGCGGCCCTTCTCGAGATGGCGCAGCGCGCGCCCGCGGATGAACGGCTCGGCGACGGCCGGCACATTGATCGCGCTCATCACGCGCGCCGGTCGCCCGATTCCCTCGAGCGCCTCCTTCAGCGCGAGCCCGTTGATGAGCGTGCCGAGCATGCCCATGTAGTCGGCGGTCGACTGGTGGACCACGCCGTCGGCGGCCATGCGCGCGCCGCGGATGATGTTGCCTCCACCGACGACGACCGCGATCTGGCCGCCGAGCTCGCACGCCGCGGAGATCTCCCCGGCGATCAGCTTCAGCTCCTGCGTGTCGATGCCGAGCTGGCCGGCGGGCGCGAGGCTTTCGCCACTGATCTTGAGTACGAGCCGCTGAGGGACCTTCGCAGGGGACATGCGCGCATTGCAGCGCCCGCGGGCACGCAGGTCAAGCAGCCTCGGCGGCGGGGAAATCGCTGTGATTCGCACCGTCGGACACCCTGCTACACTCGTCGGTCCTATGGACCTCGACACGATCCTCCTCGAGACGGAAGAGCGCATGCAGAAGTCGCTCGACTACCTCCAGCGCGAACTCCGCGGCATCCGGACCGGTCGCGCCAGCACGGCGCTCCTCGAGTACATCAAGGTCGACTACTACGGCTCGCACACCGACCTGCGCGAACTCGCGGCGATCACGGTCGCCGAGGCGACGCAGCTCGTGGTCAAGCCGTTCGATCCGGGCGCGAAGCACGATGTCGTCCGCGCGATCGAGACCTCGGGCCTCGGTCTGAACCCGATGGTCGACGGTCAGGTCATCCGCATCAATGTCCCCGCCCCGAGCGCCGACCGCCGCAAGCAGCTGATGGCGCAGGTGAAGAAGCTCGCCGAGGAATCGAAGGTCGCCGTGCGCAACGAGCGCCGCGATGGGAACAAGGCGATCGACGCGGCCGTGGCCGACAAGAAGAACGCCATCCCCGAGGATGCGGCCAAGAGCGCGAAGGAAGAGCTCGACGAACTCACGAAGAAGTTCTGCGACGGGCTCGACGCGCACGCCACGAAGAAGTGCGCGGAGATCGAGGAAATCTGAGCGTCGGTCGGCCCGCCCGAGCGAGCCGACCCGTCGGTGGACCCCGTCGGCCGACCCCGCCAGGCGACCCCGTCGGCCGCCCGCCGGCGGACCCCGTCAACCCTCGAACAGCCTCGTCTGGTCCTTCATGTCGCGCGGGGACTCCTGCACCGCCTTCACCTCGGCGGCGATGTCCTCGATCGTGCGGAAGTCCTCGTGCTCGCTCGCGAAGCGGATGTACGCGATGTCGTCGAGCGCCCGCAGCCGCGCCGCCACGCGCCGACCGATCTCGACCGACGGGACCTCCTTCTCGAAGTCCCGGTAGAGCTCGTCCTCGACCGCACGGACGAGCGCTTCCTTCGCCTCGGCGGGGATCGGCCGCTTGCCGCACGCCGCCACGATGCCGCGCATGACATTCTCGCCGTTGAAGGGCACGCGCGAGCCGTCGCGCTTGACGACCGCCAGCCGCTCGGTGCGCTCGACGCGCTCGTAGGTCGTGAAGCGTCGCCCGCACGCGTTGCACTCCCGGCGCCGACGCACCGCGGCGCCACCGTCGGCCTCGCGGCTGTCGATCACGCTGTCGTCGTCGGCCTTGCAGAAGGGGCAGATCATCGCAGGGCCCGAATCCTACCGCGTACCGCCGACTTCGCGCGGCAGTTACACTCGCGCCCCCATGATCCGGATCACCCTGCCCGACGGCTCCGTGAAGGAATTCGCCACCGCCCCCACCGCCGGCGAGGTCGCCGCATCGATCGGTGCGGGACTCGCCAAGAGCGCGCTCGGCGCGCGGGTCGCGCATGACGGCGGCGAGGCCGAGCTCGTCGACCTCGCGCACCGCATCGAGCGCGACGCGACGGTCGCGATCGTCACGGCGAAGAACCGCGATGGCACCGTCAGCCCCGACGCGCTCTACCTCCTGCGCCACTCCTGCGCGCATGTGATGGCCGAGGCGATCCAGCGGCTCTATCCCGGCGTCCAGCTCGTCTACGGCCCGCCGCTCGAGACGAACTTCTACTACGACATGCTCTTCCCCGACGGGAAGATCATGTCCGCCGACGACTTCGACAAGGTCGAGGCCGAGATGGCGGCGATCATCGCGGAGAACCGGCCCTTCACCCGCTACGAGCTGCCGGTCGCCGAAGGCGTGGCGAAGCTCGAGCGCGAGGGATCGAAGTTCAAGCTCGACAACGCGCAGCGCGCGGTCGAGGCGGGCTCCACCGCGCTCTCCTGGTACGCGACGGGCGAGCCCGGCCGCAACTGGGAGGATCTCTGCCGCGGCCCGCATGTCCCGTCGACCGGCCGGATCGGCGCCTTCAAGGTGCTCTCGCTCGCGTCGAGCTACTGGAAGGGCGATGAGAAGCTCGACCGCCTCACGCGCGTCTACGGCACCGCCTTCGCGACGAAGGACGAGCTCGAGCAGTTCGTCCGCATGCAGGAGGAGGCGCGCCGCCGCGACCACCGCACGCTCGGCAAGCAGCTGCGGCTCTTCCACATCGACGAGATGGTCGGCCAGGGCCTCATCCTCTGGACGCCGAAGGGCTCGATCGTCCGCAACGAGCTGCAGAACTTCATCGGCGAGGAGCTGCGCAAGCAGGGCTACCACCAGGTCTACACGCCGCACATCGGCAAGCTCGACCTCTACAAGACGAGCGGCCACTTCCCCTACTACAAGGAGTCGCAGTTCCCCGCGATCGTCGAGAACGACGAGCTCGCGGCGCTCTGCGACGCGGGCTGCTCGTGCGCGGAGCTCACCGCGCGCCTCGACGGCGTGAGCCCGCAGTTCGCCGAGGAACTCAACGCGCGCGCGGGCCGCGAGGTCATCGCATCCGACCGCGTGATGGACGCGGACAAGCTCGTGAACGGCTTCCTCCTGAAGCCGATGAACTGCCCGCACCACGCGCGCATCTTCGCGAGCGCGCCGCACAGCTACCGCGACCTTCCCGTGCGCCTCGCCGAGTTCGGCACGGTGTACCGCTGGGAGCAGTCGGGCGAGCTCAACGGCATGACGCGCGTGCGCGGCTTCACGCAGGACGATGCGCACCTCTTCGTGCGCGAGGATCAGGTCGCCGAGGAGGTGCTCGGCTGCCTCTCGCTCGTCAAGATCATCTTCTCGACGCTCGGCATGCACGACTACCGCGTGCGCGTCGGACTGCGCGATCCGGACGGCACGAAGTATGTCGGCGATCCCGCGAACTGGGACAAGGCCGAGGCCGCGTGCCGCGACGCCGCGAAGTCGCTCGGCGTCCCCTTCAGCGAGGAGCCGGGCGAGGCCGCGTTCTACGGCCCGAAGATCGACTTCGTCGTGAAGGATGTCATCGGCCGCTCCTGGCAGCTCGGCACCGTGCAGGTCGACTACAACCTGCCGATCCGCTTCGACCTGACCTACAACGGCGCCGACAACCGGCCGCACCGTCCGGTGATGATCCACCGTGCGCCGTTCGGCTCGATGGAGCGCTTCACGGGCGTGCTGATCGAGCACTTCGCGGGCGCGTTCCCCTGCTGGCTGAATCCCGAGCAGGTGCGCGTCCTCCCGATCAGCGAGAAGAGCGCGGCGTACGCCGACGAACTCCTCGCGGCGCTCAAGTCGCGCGGCGTGCGCGCGACGGTCGACCACTCGAACGACCGCGTGCAGGCGAAGATCAAGGTCGCCGCCGAGGAGAAGATCCCGTACATGGCCGTCGTCGGCCCGCGCGATGCGGAGAACCGCGTCGTGAGCGTGCGCGCGCGCGGCGTCGAGGCGAACCTCGGCGAGATGCCGTTCGACGCGTTCGTCGACGGGATCGCGTCGGAGATCGCGGGGCGCCTGCTCTCCGGTGCGCCGGGAACCGTGCACGCGTCGCTTGCCAAGAAGGACTGAGTTTCGTGCTTGGAATCAGGCAACTCGACCGGAACGGCCTCGACCGCCTGCTCGCGATGGGCGCCGCGGAGGGCTGGAATCTCGGATGCGGCGACGCGGACGCGTTCTGGGCGCAGGATCCCGAGGCGTTCATCGGCGCGGAGTTCGCGGGTGTCCCGATCGGCGGCGGATCGATCGTGACCTACGGCGACCGCTACGGCTTCATGGGGCTCTTCCTGCTGAAGCCCGAGTTCCGAGGCCGCGGGTTCGGCCGTTCGCTCTGGTTCGTGCGGCGCGATCGCCTGCTCGCGCGGCTCGCGCCGGGTGCCTCGATCGGAATGGCCGCCGTCAACGACATGCGTCCGTTCTATGAGCGCGGTGGGTTCCGGGCCGACCATCTCGAGGTGCGCTACGAGTGGACCGCGCGCGCCGCCGGCACCGACGACACGCGCCTCGCCGACGCCCACGCGGTCGACCGCGACGCGCTCCACGCCTTCGATGCGCTCCACTTCCCCGCGCCGCGTCCGCGGTTCCTCGATGCGTGGATCGCGCCCGACGACCGGCACGCGCTCGTCGCGACGGAGGGCGGCGCGATCACGGGCTTCATCGCCGCCCGCCCCGCGATGCGCGGCCACCGCATCGGCCCGCTCTTCGCGCGCGACGCCGAGGTCGCGGCCGCGCTGCTCGAGGGCATCGAACGCCGACTCGACGGACGGATCCTGCAGCTCGATGTGCCCGAGGTGAATGCCGAAGGCACCGCGCTGGCGAAGCGCCGCGGCGCGCGCGAGGTGTTCAGCTGCACCCGCATGCACTACGGCCCCGCGCCCGAACTCCCCTGGAACCGCATCTTCGGCGTGACCAGCTTCGAGCTTGGGTGAGCAGCCGCGGTCACGCGCGCAGGATGCATGGACCGACCGACGCGGGGACCCGGCGTCGGACACGACTACCATCCACGACATGCCTCACGCGCTGCTCGCGGTTCGAGTTCTCGCGGTTCAAGTACTCGCGGTTCAAGCTCTCTCCGCTCAACTCCTCGCCGCGGTCCCACCCGTCGTCACCGTCGATCGCGACAACATCGTCGTGCGCGAGAGCTGCACGCTCGCGTTCGCGCCGGGACCGATCGCCGACACCGATGGGAACGGCGTCGTCCACATCGAGGCACCCGCCGACGGCCGCGCGATCGTCGTCGACCTCGGCGGCGGCACGCTCGTCGGCGGCACGGGCGCGCCCGACTCGCACGCGGGAACGGGCATCGCGATCACCGGCGCGAACATCACGCTCCGGAACGGCGCCGTGCGCGGGTTCAAGGTCGGCATCCACGCCGAATGGTGCGACGGCCTCGTGCTCGAGGACCTCGATACCGGCGGAAACTACGCGCAGCGGCTGCGCTCGACCCCTTCGGCCGAGGCGGGCGACGACTGGCTCTTCCCCCACCGGAACGACGAGGGCGAATGGACCCGCGCGCACGGCGCGGGCGTGTCCGTGCGCAGCGCGCGCGGCGTCACGCTCCGACGCATCGCGAGCCACGGCACGCAGAACGGAATCATCCTCGACCGCGTGACCGACTCGTCGATCCACGACAACGACTGCTCGTTCCTCTCGGGCTGGGGCATCGCGATGTGGCGCTCCTCGCGCAACACCATCTGCCGCAACCGGCTGATCTACTGCATCCGCGGCTACTCGCACGGCGTCTACAACCGCGGCCAGGATTCCGCGGGACTCCTGATGTTCGAGCAGTGCTGCGACAACCTCGTCGCCCTCAACAGCATCACCCACGGCGGAGACGGCGTGTTCGGCTTCGCGGGGCGCGAGGCGCTCGGCGAGGCGCCCTGCCCGTCGTCGCGGATCGACTTCGACGATCCGCACGCGTGGTACCGCGGCCGCGGCTGCTCCGCGAACATCTTCGCGCGCAACGACCTCTCGTTCGCGGCCGCGCACGGGCTCGAGATGACCTTCAGCACGGGAAATCTCGTCTACCGCAACACGCTCGAGGGCAACGCCATCTGCGGCATCTGGGGCGGCTACGCGCGCGACGGCGCGATCGTCGACAACGACTTCCGCGGAAACGGCGGAGCCGGCTACGGCCTCGAGCGCGGCGGCGCGAACCTCGAGCACGCGCAGCGCGTCCGCATCGCGGGCAACCGGTTCAGCGACGAGCCCGTCTCGGTGCACCTCTGGACCGACGCCGACGAGGGGCTTCGCGCGCTTCCGTGGGCGAAGGCGAACGGCATGGGCGCCGAGGCGAACACGATCACGGGGAACCTCTTCACGCGCATCGCGACGCCGATCGAACTGCGCGCCGCGCGCGGAACGCGCATCGCGGCGAACCGCTTCGTCGAGTGCGCGCGCGAACTCGTCGAGGTCGACTGCGAGGGCACCGTCGCCGACGCAGGCCGCGGAGCATCGATGGAGAACGAGCTCGCGGAACTCGCGACGATCGCCGCGGGCATCGAGGAACGCCTCGCGCAGCTCCCGGGTACCGGCGACCCCACCGTCTCGCGCGTCGGCACCCGCGGCCGCGCGGACATCGTCATGGGCGAGTTCGCACCCTGGAATCATCGCGACCTGATCGTCGTGCCCGTCGCCGTGAAGCGCGGCGAGTCGCTGCCCGCTGGAACCGCGCGCTTCCGCGTGCTCGGAGCCGACGGCGCCTCGTCGAGCGGCGCGCTCGAGGTGGAGGCGCGAGCGAACTCCGCAGTAGCCACAGGCGGCGAGGCCCTGCGCGCAACGCTTCGCGGTGAGCACGCCGACGGCGGCACCGTCATCGAGGTCTCCCCCTCGGCGCCCGGCGAACCACGGGATGCGGGCACCGCCACGCCGTTCACGCTTCGTGTCCGCGACACGATGCGCGACGCATCGATCGCGGTCGAAGGCGTGCTCGTCGCCACCTCCTGGAGCACGCGGATCGCCGCGCTCGACGCCGGCGACGCTCCACGGCTCCCCGATGTGCCCTCGATCGAGGATGTGCGCCGCCGCGCCGCCTCGGACGACGCGGTCGTTCTGACGATCCCGCGCCTCGACCTCGATCGAGCCCGCGGGGGCCCCCGGCAGCTCGCCCCCGACGAGCGCGGGCCCCGGCTGCCGCCCGACGGGCCAGACCGCTACTGCCTGACCGCGACCACCACGATCCGCTGCGCCCCTGGACTGTGGCGGCTCGTCACCGAGAGCGACGACGGCATCCGCGTCCGGCTCGACGGGCGCACCCTGATCGAGCGCTGGGACATCCACGGCCCCACGACCGACATCGCGGAGTTCACCACCAGCGGCGACGCCCCGGTCACGATCGAGGTCGAGTACTTCCAGAACTCGGGTGCGGCGCGGCTGTCGGTGCGCCTCGAACGCCCGTGAGCGCCTTCGAGCGCCCGCGAGCGATCTCGAGCGCGCCCGAGAGCCCTCGCGTGCCACCAGCGCCCACGACCGCGCGGGCGCCCACGGACCGTCTCGGAACCGCGTCCCGCGGGAGCATGCGCCGGTTTCGCCTGCATTCGACCGTGCTCGCGCCACCCCCCGGCCGTTCATTGCGGTGGGCGCGAATGCCGCGTTCCCGCCCCATTCCCCTTCCTTCCCCTCTGGAAAGTGCTATCGTTTCCTGCATGTCGATCGACCCGAACCGCTCCGCATGACAACCGCCTCGACCAGAGGTCGGCACGCAGGCCCGCAAGACGGCCGGTGCGAAGGTTCGTCGCGAAGCGTGGGCTCGAGGTCGACCACCCCGCCAGTTGTGAACTGGAATCGTCCGCGCGCCGGTGACGCGCGCGTCGCGAATTCACCTGCCCTCGATGCAGTCACCACGCCAAGCTCTAGTAGAAGGAACTGAGTTATCTATCCACCGAAACGATTTGGAGGCCGCCCCCGCGACCCGCGCGACTTCGGTCCGCGCATCAACGACCGCATCCGCATCTCGCCGGTCCGTCTGCTTGACCCGGATGGCGAGATGGTCGGAGTGGTCGAACTCGACGAAGCCAAGCGCCGCGCCTACGACGCCGGACTCGATCTCGTGGAGATCTCGCCCGACAGCCGTCCGCCCGTGTGCAAGATCATGGACTTCGGCAAGTACAAGTACGAGCAGTCGAAGAAGGAAAAGGCCAACAAGGCGAAGAGCAAGTCCTCCGAGATGAAGGAGGTCCGCCTCGGACGCTCCATGAAGATCGATCCGCACGATGTCGACATCCGCATCGCGCAGGCCCGCCGCTTCCTCATCGAAGGGCACCGCGTCCAGATCATCCAGAACTTCCGTGGCCGCGAGATGGCGTTCCGCGAGAAGGGCGACATCCGCATGGAGGAGATCATCCACCGCCTCGCCGACCTCGCGAAGGTCGAGGTGCCGCCGCGCCTGAACGGCCGGCGCATGGGCATGATCCTCGTGCCGGAGAAGCAGAAGGTCGAGGCGTACAAGAAGAAGATGGTCGCCGAAGGCAAGCCTGTCCTCCCGTCGATTCCCGAGCAGCTCGAGCACATGCACGACGACGACGACGACGGCGACGAATGATCCAGCCAATGGGACGGGCCCAGCGCCCGCCCCCGCGGAGCTCGACGAGATTCCAGGCGCGGCCCTCCGGGGCCGCGCCTGGTCGTTTTTCGGTCCCTTTCCGTCCCACCACCGCCCGTCGCGGGCCTCTCGGCCCCCGTCCCGCCCCGCCGACGCCGCGGAGCGCCCGCCGCAACTGAAAAGATATCCACATCGGTTGCTTTTTATGCAGGGGACCGTATATTGATCCGCTTCGCTGCATTTCCATGCAGCACGCCGGCAGCCCCTCCCGGGAGCAACTGTGAAGACCGCCACCCCCGCCATGAAGTCCCGTCGACACTCCGCCATCCGCAGCCTGATCGGATCGACCGCGATCTTCAGCCAGCACGAGCTCGCGCGCCTCCTCGCGCAGGAGGGCATCGAGGCCACGCAGGCGACGCTGTCGCGCGACCTCACCGAACTCGGCGTGCTCAAGGGCCCCGACGGATACCAGCTGCCGGGCGCCACCTCCACCGCGCCGGCCCCCGATGCGAGCGTCGCGCGCGCGCTGCGCCGCGAGCTCCTCTCCATCGCCGTCGGAGGCACGCTCGTCGTGCTGAAGTCGCCGACGGGCCACGGCAACGCGCTCGGCATCGAGCTCGACCGCCTGCGCATGAAGGGCGTCCTCGGCACGATCGCCGGCGACGACACCGTGTTCCTCGCCGCAAGCACCCCGCTCGCGGCCCGCCGCATCGCGAAGGAACTGCGCTCGCTCGCGCAGCTCGCCTGACTCCAACCGCACGCTTCTCCACGGAAGAGCCTCAGTGACGATGAACGATCCCGTTCTCCATTCCATCCGCGTCGCCGTCGTCGGCGCCAGCGGCTACGCGGGCGCCGAGCTCCTCGGCATCCTGTCGAACCACCCGTCGGCCTCGGTCGTCGCGCTGTTCGGTTCGTCGCGCAAGGCCGACGAGGGCGCGCCGACCGCCGCGGATCTCTTCCCGCGCTTCGAGGGCACGCAGGTCGGCGCGCTGCGCGTCGAGCCGTTCGGCGTCGATGCCGCGCGCGCGCTCGAGCTCGACGCGATCTTCCTCGCGACGCCGCACGAACTCTCGCACGAGGTCGCGCAGGAACTCGTCGACGCGGGCATCGTCGTCCTCGATCTCTCCGCGGCGTTCCGCCTCTCCGACCGCGAGGTGTTCGAGCGGAACTACGGCTTCCCCCACCGCTTCGCCGCGCTGCTCGGCGAGGCGGCGTACGGACTCGCCGAGTTCAACGCCGCGGCCGTCGCGAAGGCGCGGCTCGTCGCGGTGCCCGGCTGCTACCCGACCGCATCGATCCTCGCGATCCGCCCGCTCGTCGAGGCGGGCCTCGTCGACACCGCGCGCCCCGCCATCGTCGACGCGGTGAGCGGCGTGTCTGGTGCGGGTCGCAAGGCCGAGGTCAAGAGCCTCTTCTGCGAGGTCTCGATGCAGGCGTACGGCGTGTTCAAGCACCGCCACCGTCCCGAGATCGCGGAGCACGCGGGCATCGCCACCGTCTTCACGCCGCACCTCGGATGCTTCGACCGCGGCATCCTCGCGACCGTCCACCTCGAGGTGAAGCCGGGCGTCTCGGAGTCCGCCATCCGCGCGGCGTTCGAGTCGGCCTACGCCGACCGTCCGTTCGTGCGCGTGCTCAAGCCCGGCCGCTGGCCGAGCGTCGCCGCCGTCGAGCGCACGAACTTCTGCGACATCGGCTTCGCGCTCGAAGGAAGCCATCTCATCGTCGAGAGCGCGATCGACAACCTCGTGAAGGGCGCCGCGGGCCAGGCCGTGCAGTGCATGAACATCCGCTTCGGACTCGACGAGACCGCGGGATTCACCGCATCCGGACGCACCGCCGCGACGGTCGGAGGTGCGGCATGACGCAGCACGCGATCCGCTCAGGCCCGCTCGTCGTCAAGATCGGCGGCGCCCTGCTCGAGCAGGCCGGTGCGCACATGGAGGCCTTCGCGGGCCTCGTCGCGCTGCACCAGGCGCACCGCGCGCAGGGTGGCGACGGCATCGTGCTCGTCCACGGCGGCGGCGCGCAGGTCGACCGCCAGCTGAAGCTCGTCGGCATCGAGACGCCGCGCATCGACGGCATCCGCGTCACCACGCGCGAGGCGATCGATCAGGTCGTCGGCGTCCTCGCGGGCAGCGCGCATGTGCGCCTGCTCGGCATCCTCGCGACGCAGGGCGCGCGCGCGGTGGGACTCACGCTCTCGGACGGCGGACTCTGCACCTGCCGCCACACGACGCGCTTCGCGTTCGACGCCGGCGAGGTCGGCGAGATCACGGGTGGCGACGGAAGCGTCGTCCGCACGCTCCTCGCGGGCGGCTTCATGCCCGTCGTCAACTCGATCGGCCTCTCCGCCGCGGGCGATCCGCTCAATGTGAACGCCGACGAAGCCGCATGCGCGATCGCGCGCATCGTCGGCGCCTCGGGCATCGTGCTCCTGACCGATGTCCCCGGCGTGCTCGACGCATCGAAGTCGCTCATCGCCGAACTCGACGCCGCGCGCATCGAGGAGCTCATCGCCGCGGGCACGATCTCCGGCGGCATGATCCCGAAGGTGCGCAACGCCCTCGACGCCGCGGCGCAGGCGGGCTGCCCCGCCACCATCGCTTCGTGGCGCGATCCCGCCGCGATCGCCACGGGCTCGACCGGCACGCGCGTCGTCGCCCCTTCCCCCGAACCCGCACTCGCCTGAGCGCGACCGAACGAACCGCTTCGCACGATGGCACGAGAAACCGACTTGGCACGCACCCACGACCTCTCCGCGCTCGAGCAGCTCCAGGGCCGCTCGATCCTCCGCCTGACCGACCTCTCGGCCGACGAGATCGGCGCGCTGCTGTCGCTCGCCCGCATGCTGAAGGACGACTACGCCGCATTCCGCGGCGTGCTCTCGCAGCGCGCCCTCGTGATGCTCTTCGAGAAGCCGTCGCTGCGCACGCGCGTCTCCTTCGAGATCGGCTTCCAGAAGCTCGGCGGCTGCGTCACCTTCCTCGATCACCGCAACGAGCCGATCGGCGCGCGCGAACCCGTGGGCGACTACGGCCGCAACCTCGAGCGCTGGTGCGATGTGATCGTCGCGCGCGTGTTCCGCCACGAGACGCTCACCGGCCTGCGCGACAACTGCCGCGTGCCGATCATCAACGCGCTCAGCGAGATCGCGCATCCGTGCCAGGCGCTCGCCGACGCGCAGGCGCTCCTCGAGCACGGGCTCTCGCCCTCGAAGTGCCACCTCGCGTGGCTCGGCGACGGCAACAATGTCTGCCTCTCGCTCATGGAGCTCATCGCGATCATGGGCGGACGCATGACGGTCGTCACGCCGCCCTCGCACCGTCCGTGCGCCGAGCTCACCGCGGGCATCCTCGCGATCGCCGCGAAGTCCGGCGCGACGATCACCCTCGCCGACGACCCCGCGGCGATCGCCGGTGCCGACGCGGTCTACACCGATGCATGGATCTCGATGGGCCAGACCGACTGCGCCGACAAGATCGCCGCGCTGCGCAGGCTCACCGTGACTCCCGAACTCATGAAGCTCGCCGCACCGCGCGCGAGGTTCATGCACTGCCTGCCCGCGCACCGCGGCGAGGAGGTCCTCGACGCCGTGATCGACGGCCCGCAGTCGATCGTCTACGACCAGGCCGAGAACCGCATGCACGCGCAGAACGCGCTCATGCTCGCGCTGCTCGGCGCGGTCCCCTCCCTGCGCGGCTCCCGTGCCGGCGCCGTCGAGATCACCACGCATTCCCGCTGATATCCGCACCAATCCAGAGAAAGCATCCGTAGCGACATGTCGAACACCACCAGCTCCAACCCAACTCCCAAGCACGCGCCGAAGAAGGTCTGCGTCGCCTACTCCGGCGGCCTCGACACCTCGTGCATCATCCCGTGGCTCGTCGAGACCTACGGCTGCGAGGTCGTCGCGTGCGTCGCCGATGTCGGCCAGGGCGCGCGGGAGCTCGAGGGCATCGAGGCGAAGGCGATCCGCACCGGCGCCGTCGAGTGCCGGGTCGTCGACCTCAAGAAGCAGTTCATGGAGGAGTTCGTCTTCCCGATGTGCATCTCGGGCGCGGTCTACGAGGGCCGCTACCTGATGGGCACCTCGATCGCGCGGCCGATCATCGCGCGCGCGCAGGTCGAGGTCGCGCTGGCCACCGGCTGCGACGCGCTCTGCCACGGCTGCACCGGCAAGGGCAACGACCAGGTGCGCTTCGAGTCGACCTACGCGTCGCTCGCGCCCCAGCTCCCCGTGATCGCACCATGGCGCATCTGGAACCTCAAGAGCCGCGAGCAGATGCTCGCCTACCTCAAGGAGCGCGACATCCCCTGCTCGGCGAGCGCGGAGAAGATCTACTCCCGCGACGCGAACATGTGGCACATCTCGCACGAAGGCGGCGAACTCGAGGATCCGTGGAACGCGCCGCCCGAGGATGTGTGGATGATCTCCGTCAGCCCGAAGGACGCGCCCGACCAGCACGAGGATGTGATGCTGACCTTCTCGAAGGGCCGTCCGACGCATCTCAACGGCAAGGCGATGGATCCGGTATCGCTCCTCACCGAGCTCAACGCCATCGGCGGGCGCAACGGCGTCGGCCGCGTCGACATCTGCGAGAACCGCCTCGTCGGCATGAAGAGCCGCGGCGTCTACGAGACTCCGGGCGGCACGATCCTCATGGAGGCGGTGCGCGGCCTCGAGCAGCTCGTCCTCGACCGCGAGACGCTCCACTTCCGCGAGAAGCTCGCGCTCGACTTCGCGAAGATCATCTACAACGGCACCTGGTTCAGCCCGACGCGCGAGGCGATGTCGGCCTCCTTCGAGGCGATCGCGCAGGTGCTCGACGGCGATGTCGTCGTGCGCTGCTACAAGGGCCGCGCCGAGGCCTGCCGTCGCCGCTCGCCGAACTCGCTCTTCCACCACGGATTCGCGACCTTCGGCGAGGACGAGGTCTACGACCACAAGCACAGCGAGGGCTTCATCCGCCTCTTCAGCCTGCCGCTGCGCATCCGCGCGCTGCTCGGCCTGAACCCCGATGCGAAGGCGCTCGCATCCACGGCCGCATCCACCGGCGCGTCCCTCCGCAGCGAACCCGCGAAGCAGCACGCCTGATCCACGACCACGCGCGTCGGCCCCTTGACGGGGGCCGACGCACTTCACGCTCCCGCCCGCACACCGTTACGAAAGCACCCCACGGATGACCACCGCCATCTGGGCCGGCCGACTGGAAGGCAAGGCCGACGACCTCTTCCGCGAGTTCAACGACTCCCTCCCCTTCGACCGCGTGCTCGTGCGCGAGGACATCGAGGGCTCGATCGCGTGGTCGAAGGCGATCATGCGCGCGGGCGTCGTCACCGCCGACGAGCAGCGCGAGATCGAGGCCGCCCTCGGCGAGATCCTCGCGCTCACGCAGGAGGATCCGTCGTCGATCCTCGACGCGGATGACGAGGATGTGCACTCGTGGGTGGAGCGCCAGCTCATCGCGCGGGTCGGCGATCTCGGCAAGAAGCTCCACACGGGCCGAAGCCGCAACGACCAGGTCGCGACCGACCTCCGCCTGTGGACCGCGCGCCAGCTCAAGCTGCGCCAGGCGGAGCTCCGCGCCGCGATGGGTGCGCTCGTCGATCTCGCCGAGCGCGAGAAGACCACGCCGTTCCCCGGCTACACCCACCTCCAGCGCGCGCAGCCGATCCTGTTCGCGCACTGGTGCCTCGCGTATGTCGAGATGCTCCGTCGCGACCTCGAGCGCTTCACGGACGCGCTCAAGCGCGTGCGCCTGTCGCCGCTCGGTTCGGGCGCGCTCGCGGGCACGGCGTATCCGATCGACCGCGAGCTCCTCGCGAAGGAACTCGGCTTCCGCACCCCCACCGCGAACTCGCTCGACGCCGTCAGCGACCGCGACTTCGTCATCGAGACGCTCTCCGCGAGCGCGCTCTGCGCGGTGCACCTCTCGCGCTTCGCCGAGGACCTCATCTTCTACTCCTCGAGCGAGGCGTCGCTCATCGAGCTCCCCGACGCGTTCACCTCGGGCAGTTCGCTGATGCCGCAGAAGAAGAACCCCGACGCGCTCGAGCTCTTCCGCGGCAAGACGGGCCGCCAGATCGGCAACCTCGTCACGCTGCTCACGACGGTCAAGGGCCTGCCGATGGCCTACAACAAGGACCTCCAGGAGGATAAGGAGCCGCTCTTCGACGCGATGCGCCAGCTCTCGATGTGCCTGCGCATCATTCCCCCGATGGTCGCGGGAATCCTCGTGAACCGCGAGAACGCGCTCGTCGCCGCGGCCGAGGGATACACGAACGCCACCGACCTCGCCGACTACCTCGTGCGGCTCGGCGTTCCGTTCCGCGAGGCGCACCACCAGGCCGGCCGCCTGGTGCGCAAGGCGATCGAGTCGCACTCGTCGCTCGAGGAACTGCCCATCGAGGTGATCCGCGAGCAGGCGCCGCGCGCGAAGGACGACATCTACACGCAGCTCACCGTGAGCGCCACGCTCGAGAAGCGCGGCGTGACGGGTGGCACCGGACCGAAGGCCGTCGAGAGCGCGATCGAGCGCGTGCGGCGCATGCTGCGCGAGCGCGCCATTCCCGCGGGTGCGGGCGAGGTCGAGTTCCGGCAGGCGCGCATGGACGACCTCGATGCGATCGTGTCGCTCGTCGACTACTGGGCGCAGCACGGCGAGAACCTGCCGCGCTCGCGCGAGGACATCATGAAGGCGATCCTCGACTTCGGCGTCGCCGTGATCGACGGACGCGTCGTCGGCTGCGCCGCCCTCTGGATCTACACGCCCGATCTCGCGGAGATCCGCTCGCTCGGCGTGCACACCGACTACCAGGGCCGCGGCATCGGCCAGGGCCTGGTGCGCCACTTCCAGCAGGTCGCGGGCCAGCTCCACATCGACAAGCTGTTCGTGCTCACGCGCGCGCCCGAGTTCTTCGAGCGCTGCGCGTTCCGCCGGGTCTCGATCAACGCGCTTCCCGAGAAGGTGCTCAAGGACTGCTCGAACTGCCCGAAGAACACCTGCTGCGACGAGATCGCGCTCGTGCACGACACCGTGCTGCCCGAGCAGCAGAAGTGACCGGACCCGCGACAGCCGAGACACCATGAGCCTCCCCACCACCGCGACATCCTCCGACGCGCGCGCCACCATCGGCCCTTCCGCCCTGGAGTGGCCACGGGGCTTCCGAGCCGCCGTCGGCGCCGCCGCGATCAAGAAGGCCGGGCGCGACGACCTCGCGCTGCTCTTCATGCCCTCGGGCGCCGCGGCCGCCGCGATCTTCACGCGCAACCTCTTCGCCGCCGCGCCGATCGAGGTCTCGCGCCGCCACCTGAAGGATTCCCGCGGGCACGCATCCGCGCTCATCCTCAACTCCGGCTGCGCGAACGCCGCGACCGGCCCACGCGGACTCGCGAACGCGCAGGAGATGTCGGACACCGTGTCGATCGCGCTCGGATGCGCGGGCGAGGCCGTGCTCGTCAACTCGACGGGCGTCATCGGCGTGCAGCTTCCGATGTCGCGCATGGTGCCCGAGATCGCGCGCATGGCGGGCGCCGTCGCGGGCGCCCCGGATGCGGCGTCGCTCGAACCGTTCGCGCGCGCGATCATGACCACCGATACGCGCCCGAAGATGAGCGCGCGCACCGTGCGTACGACCGACGGACGCACCGTGCGCGTGGCCGGCGTCGCGAAGGGTGCGGGCATGATCCGCCCCGACATGGCGACGATGATCTCCGTGCTCGCCACCGATGCCGCGGTCGACGCACCCACGCTCGACCGCATCCTCCGCCACGCCGCCGACGCGAGCTACCACCGCATCTCGGTCGACGGCGACACGAGTACCAACGACTCGGTGTTCGCCTTCGCCTCGGGCGAGGCGGGCGCATGCGACGAGTCGACCCTCGCCCGCGCCTTCACCGAGGTCGCGTGCGACCTCGCCCGCATGATCGTGTGCGATGGCGAGGGCTTCGACCGCTCGCTCGCCGTCAAGGTGTCGGGCGCCGCGAGCAAGGCCGATGCGCTCAAGGTCGCGGAGACGGTCGCGTCGAGCCTCCTCGTACGCACCGCCGTCACGGGCGGCGATCCGAACTGGGGCCGCATCGTCGCCGCCGCCGGCCGCGCCGGCGTCGCGTTCCGACCGAACGACCTCGAGCTCCGCGTCGGCGGAATCCCCATCTTCCGCGAGGGTCAGCCGATCGAGGCCGACCGCGACGCCGTGCGCGCCGCATTCAACGGCTCGCATGTCGAGATCGCACTCACGCTGGGCTCGACCGAAGGCGCGACCGCGGATGCGAACTCCGACACCTTCCTCTCCTGCGGCCTCACCACCGAGTATGTCCGGCTGAACGCCGACTACACGACCTGAGGCGGCGGGCGCGACCGCACAAGCCGATGACGGCATGGGGCGCGTGCCCCCGCTGCAGGATCCCGTGGATCCGCTACCCTTCCGCCCCCGATGAACCTCTCGATGGCATCGGTGAGCCCGCCCGTCCTCTTCTTCATCCTGGGAATGATCGCGGCACTCGTGCGCTCGAACCTCCGTGTTCCGCACGCGGTGACGAAGTTGATGTCGCTGTATCTCCTCTGGGCGATCGGCTTCACGGGCGGCGTCAAGATCGCCGAGAGCGGCCTCGGTCGCGATGCGATGGTGTCGATCGGCCTGGGACTCGTGCTCTCCGCCCTCGTTCCACTCGCCGTGTTCGCGGTGCTCCGTCGATGGATCGGTCCCCACAGCGCGGCTGCGTCTGCGGCTGCCTACGGATCGGTGAGCGCGGTCACCTTCCTCACGGCTGCCGGAGTGCTCGATGCCATGGGCATCGGGTACGGAGGGCACATGGTGGCCGTCATGGCGCTCATGGAGTCGCCCGCGATCGTGGTGGGCATCATCCTGCTCAGGCGTGCGGAGAAGGCTGGGGAGAAGGCTGGGGAGAAGGCCGGGGAGCACACCGCCGCGGACCAGAGCCCGCACGAGGCGCGGTCCGGCCGCCACACCGGCTGGGGATCGCTCCTCCACGAGGCCTTCCTGAATGGCCCGGTGCTCCTTCTCCTCGGCAGTCTCGTGATCGGGCTCCTCACCCAGCAACGCGGCTTCGAGGCGTTCAAGCCGCTCTGCAAGGACCTCTTCAACGGCGTGCTGGTGTTCTTCCTCCTCGACCTCGGCCTGCTCGCCGCGCGGCGCCTGCGCGGATTCCTTGCGCATGGATGGAGGCTGATCGTGTTCGGACTCGTGTTCCCGCCGGTCGCCGCCGCGATCACCCTCGCGCTCGCGTGGATCGGCGGACTCGGGGTCGGCGACGCGACGCTCCTCGCGACGCTCGCCTCGAGCGCGAGCTACATCGCCGTCCCGGCGGCGGTGCGCATCGCGATCCCCAAGGCGGACCCCTCGGTCTACATCGGACTCGCGCTGGCCGTGACCTTCCCCTTCAATGTGATCGTCGGCATCCCGCTCTACCTCGCGGGCGCGCAGGCACTCTGCCGCTGATCGAGCCCCACACGAACCGACCTGCGGCGCGGCCTGTCGAGGCAGGGCCACGCGCTCCTGCAACTGCACTCGTGCGGCGACTTCACGCCGTCAGGCGCACGCCCCATTCGATTCAGAAATCAACCCCTTCGACGTGGCATTTGGTTCCGCGGCGCGATCACGCCGACGGAACGGTGGCGTCACCCTGTCGCGTTCCGCACGGGCGGCGTTGCATTCGTCAGGGAACCAACCATGCCCCGCACGCCGTCCTCGACCAACGCCCCGCGCGCACCCCTCTCCCGCCGCACCGATTCGATCGGCTTCCGCACCTTCGTCGGCAGCGTCGCCGCGATCATCGCGACGAGCCTCGCCATCGGCTTCGCGGCAACCACCCTCGCCAAGAATGCACTCAGCCGCGAGAAGCAGCAGGCGTTCGAGGCGGCGCTCGCCGATCGCGGCGCAAGCGTCGGCCGGGTGCTTGGATTCATGCAGGGACAGGTGGCGACGATGGCGGCCGATCCATCGACTCACGATGCGCTCGCCGCCTTCACCGAGGGCTTCACGACTGCAGCCGCGCATGCGTCCGCGCAGAGTGCGCTCGCCGATCACCATGACCGCCACCTCGCGCAACGCTTCCGCGACGCCGGTCAGGCGTGGCGCGGCGGCGAGTCGCTCCTTCCCACCGCGCCGAACGCGCTCGCCATCCAGCACGCCTACATCGCCGCGAATCCGAATCCGGTCGGCTCGAAGCACCTGCTCGATGCGGCGCCCGGCGCCAGCGCGTACGACCTCGCCCATGCGAAGCACCATCCGCGCCTGCGCGAACTCCTCGAGCGGTTCGGCTACTACGACATCTTCCTCTTCGATGCGGCCGGCGACGCGGTCTACACCGTGTTCAAGGAGACGGACTTCGCGACGAACGCGCACACCGGTCCCTTCGCCTCGTCGAACCTGATGAAACTCGTGCGCGCCACGCTCGCCGCGCGCCCCGATCCGAAGGCGACCGCGTGCGACTTCGAGCCCTACGCGCCGAGCTACGGCGCGCCCGCCGGCTTCATCGCGGCGCCGATCATCGACGGCGGCCGCACCATCGGCGTGCTCGCCGTGCAGGTGCCGATCTCGCACCTCGACGAGGTGTGCAATCTTCCCGCGGGCCTCGGCGATTCCGGCGAGGTCACGCTCGTCGGCCCGGACGGGCGCACGCGCACGAACGCGCGGCTTGCGGACGGTGCCCCCGCAGGATCGAACTTCGAGTTCGCCGAGATCGCAGCCGCAGCCGTGCGCGGCGAATCTGGCTTCGTGCGCGCCGAAGCGGATGGGCATGCGCACATGGTCGCGTACCGCCCGTTCGACTTTCTCGGCGAACACTGGGCGATCGTCTCGTCGGTCAACGAACACGAAGTGCTCGCTCCGGTCCGCACGCTCGCGTGGTGGATCGCGGGCGTCTCGCTCGCGGCGGTGCTGACGATCTCCGCACTCGCCCTTCCGCTCGCCCGCTCGGTCGGCCGCCGCGCCCGCCAGACCGTGCGGGCGCTCGAGGCGCTCGCACGCGGCGACCTGACCAGCCGCATCGCCGACCGCGGAACCGACGAGTTCGGCGCGATCGCGGTGGCCGTGAACCGTCTCGGCGGCGAACTCGCCGAGTCGATCGCGACCGTCCGCGAGAGTGCGGGTGAACTCGCGGCCGAGTCGACGACCCTCGCGGGTGCGAGCGAGTCGCTCTCGAATGTCGCGAGCGGACAGGCCGCCAGCATCGAGGAGATGTCGGCCGCGATCACCGAACTCCGCGAACAGACCTCGCGAACCGCCGAGGAATCCGAGGGTGCGCGCCGCCGCACCGAGCGGGGCGCACAGGACGCGGCGAGCGCGCAGCGCGCCGTCGACGGCCTCGAGCGCTCGATGGGCGAGATCGATCAGGCGGCGCGCGAGATCGCGCAGATCGTCCGCGTGATCGACGAGATCGCGTTCCAGACGAACCTCCTCGCACTGAACGCCGCCGTCGAGGCCGCGCGCGCCGGCGAGGCGGGCCGCGGCT
>JBEAQW010000055.1:0-10693 GCA_041163725.1 Planctomycetota bacterium | reverse complement strand
GCCGGCGCGCAGCAACGACTCGAGCAACGCGACGCACGAGCCCTTGCCGTTGGTGCCGCCCACGGTGATCACCGGCTGGCGCACGCCGCACCATCCGCTGCGGGCGAGCACGCGCGACACGCGCTCGAGGCCCAGTTCGATGGCGTTCGGGTGCGCGACCTGCTGCCACTCGAGCCAGTCGGCGAGCCGCGCGAAACGCACCGGCGGCGGCATGTCAGGCCGGCTCGGCCGGGTGCTCGGGGGCGTCCTGGTGCATGAGCAGGCGCAGCGCCGCTGCGATGCGCGGCCCGAGCTCGCGGCGGTCGACGATCATGTCGATCGCGCCGTGCTCCAGCAGGAACTCGCTGCGCTGGAATCCTTCCGGCAGCGTCTCGCGCACGGTCTGCTCGATCACGCGCGGGCCGGCGAAGCCGATCAGCGCCTTCGGCTCGGCGAAGATCACATCGCCGAGCATCGCGAAACTCGCGGTCACGCCGCCGGTCGTCGGGTCGGCGAGTACGGAGATGTACAGCCCCCCCGCTTCGTCGAGCCGCGCGAGCGCCGCGCTCGTCTTCGCCATCTGCATCAGCGAGAAGCCGGACTCGTGCATGCGCGCGCCACCGGAGCAGCTGACCGTGACGACGGGAAGATCGTGATCGATGCCGCGCTCGATGGCGCGCGTGATCTTCTCGCCGACCACCGAGTCCATCGAGCCGCCGAGGAAGGTGAAGTCCATCACGGCGACGACGACGCGACGGCCCTTCACGAATCCGAAGCCCGAGAGGAGCGCGTCCTTCTCGCCGGTCTTGCGCTGCGCGTCGGCGATCCGCTGCCCGTAGGGACGCTGGTCGACGAACTTGAGCGGATCGACCGCGACGAGGCCGTCATCGAACGGCTCGAAGGTGCCGGGGTCGAGCATCTGCTCGACGCGCGTGCGGGCGCTGACGCGCATGTGGTGCTGGCAGCGCGGGCAGACCCAGAGGTTCGACTCGACGGCCTTCTTGAAGAGCGTCTCCTCGCACTCCGGGCACTTCATCCAGAGGCCTTCAGGGACGCCCTTCTTGGGCGCCTGGGCGAGATCGGTCTGTGTCCAGGTCGTTTCAGCCACGGAGGGAGTCTACCGCAAAGGTCGGAGGGATTGCATCCGGAAACGCCGTCCGGTCGCCCTAGGCGTCGCCGCGAATGGCGCGGATCGCGGCGGCGTAGTCGGAACGGCCGTAGATCGCGCTGGCGGCGACGATGACATCGCAGCCGCTGGCGATGCAGCCGGGTGCGGTTTCGGGGGCGACACCCCCGTCCATCTGGATCCGAAGCGTCGGCGCCGCGTCGCGGATCGCGCGCGTCTTCGGGAGCACGCGCTCGATGAACCGCTGACCCGAGAACCCCGGGTGCACGCTCATCACGAGGGCCAGCTCGATCGAGGAGAGATGCGGGAGGATCGCGTCGGCCGGTGTGTCGGGATTGATCGCGAGGCCCGCGGAGAGGCCAAGCGCGTGGATGCGGTCGATCAGGGGATGCGGATCGTCAACCGTCTCGATGTGGAAGGTGATGTGCGCGGCGCCCGCCTTCGCGAAGGGCTCGATGTACGCGGCCGGATCCGTGACCATCAGGTGGACATCGAGGCACGCGTCGGGCACTGCGGCGTGAACCGACGCGCAGACCGCCGGGCCCATCGAGAGGTTCGGCACGAAGTGGCCGTCCATCACATCGACATGAAGCAGGTCACCGCCTGCGGCGAGTGCGGCGCGACACTCTTCGCCGAGGCGCGCGAAGTCGGCCGAGAGGATCGAGGGCGCGACCAGCAGTCCGCCGCGCAGACGCTCCGCATGCCTCGCTCCGCCGAAGCGGATGCGCGGAGACGCGGGCGCATGTGCGGAATCGCTGCTCATCTCGATCGGGTGCGGTGGGCGGCGTGGGATGCGGTCGATCGGACCGCGACGGTCACTTCGAGGACTTCGCCCGCTTCTTGTAGCTGTCAAGCGTGCGCCGGTAGTCGGCCTTCTCGTCGGGAGTCGAGGCCTGCCATGCCTGGAACTGGAACTCGCCGGCCTTCACGAAGTCCCCGGTCGCCGCGGCGACCTGCGCCTGCAGCGCGAGTCCACTCGCATCGCCCGCGCCGAGCGAGGCGGCGGCGGCCTGCGCGGCGGCGGCGGCGAGCTCGAAGTCGCGCGCCTTGATCTCGTCGTCGCGGAGGATCGTCTCGACCAGTTCGCCCAGAGTCTGCGGATCGGAGGAGTAGGAATCCACCATGCTCCTGCCCCATGCGGCGGCGGCCGCCGCATCACCCGCATTCACGAGCAGCGCCTTGTACTTGCGCACCGCGATGTCGCCGAAGAACACGGGATCGATCGCGATCACGGTATCGAAGTGACGCCACGCGTCCTGGAAGTTCTTGATGCGGAGCGCCTCGTTCGCCGCGCGGATCGTCGGCTCGGCGCGCTTCTCGAGCGAGGGGTTGTAGCGACCCACCACAGCCTTCGCGATCATGTCCTCGAAGCCACGGTCGGTCGGAACGCCCATCCAGATCACGATGCCCTTGCGCACCACGAACGCGTAGTTGGTGCCCTCGCGCTTCGCGGCGCTCATGAACACCTGGTAGCTCTGCTTGTCGCCGTCGGTCGCGACCGGATACGCGATGCCGCCGTTGGTGCGCTTGGCGAAGGCCGCGTCGGCGTCGAGCGTGTCGTGGCTCATGCCGATCACGGCGAGGCCCCGCGAGCGGTACTTCGCGTAGATCTCGTTGAGGCGGCCGACCGAGGCACGCGACCCCTGGTCGTTCGCGCTGAAGAAGTGGAGCACCCAGGTGCGGTTCCCCCCGCCGAAGCCGCTCGCGCTGCCCTGCACCCAGTCGGCGACCGTGATCGCCGGCGACGAGGCGCCTGGCTTGAGGGTCTCGTCCTGCGCGTGCGCGGAGAACGCCGGGACGAGCACGGCGAGCGCAAGGGCGGCGACGGACGCGAGGCCGTGCGCTCGGATCGCGCGCGTGCGGAGCGAGAGGCGGGCGGCGAGTCGCGAGATGGCGAGGATCGGATTCATGGCGGCTCCAGTGCGTACCGGGAAGCGGGACGCGGATGATAGCGCCCCCTGCGGCGATCGGGCCGCTCCGTATAGTGCGCGCATGCAGAAGAAGCGCATCGATTCGACGGCCGTCGCGGACAAGCGTGTGTTCATCCGGGTGGATTTCAATGTCCCCATGGAGGGTGGAGTCATCACCGACGATCGCCGCATCAAGGCGAGCCTCCCCACCATCCGATCGGCACTGACGCGCGGGGCGCGCGTGGTGCTCGCGAGCCATCTCGGGAGGCCCGAGGGCAAGGGTTACGAGGCGGAGTACTCGCTGGCGCCGGTCGCGACGCGGCTGGCCGACCTGCTCGGGGCCGATGCGCCGCACGGCGTCGCCTTCCCGTCGCATGACTGTACGGACGATGCCGCGCGCGCGGCGGTCGCCTCGATGCCGGACCGCGGCGTGGTGCTGCTCGAGAACCTGCGCTTCCACAAGGGAGAGAAGAAGGGCGACGCGGCCTTCGCGGGCCGGCTCGCGGACCTGTGCGACCTGTATGTCAACGACGCCTTCGGCACGAGCCACCGCGCGGACGCCTCGATGTTCGCGCTGCCGACCGCCATGCGCGCGCAGGGCAAGCCGTGCGTCACGGGATTCCTGCTCGCGGCGGAACTCGAGTACCTGATCGGGCGGATCGCCGCGGCGGAGCGGCCCTTCGTCGCGATCCTCGGCGGCGCGAAGGTGTCCGACAAGATCCTCGCGATCGAGAACCTGATGTCCAAGGTGGACAGGCTCGTGATCGGCGGCGCGATGGCGTACACCTTCCTCCGCGCGCAGGGCGTGGCGACGGGAAACAGCCTCGTGGAGGCCGATCGCGTCGAGCTTGCGCGTGAGATCCTCGGGAAGGCCCGGACCGCGGGCTGCGAGATCATGCTGCCGACCGACCACGCGTGCGGCCGCGAGTTCAAGGCGGGTACGGAGACGATGGACGCGGTCGGCGCGATTCCCGACGGATGGATGGGACTCGACATCGGTCCCGCGACGCGCGATGCGTTCGGGGCGGCGATACGCGCGGCGCGGACCGTGGTGTGGAACGGTCCGATGGGCGTGTTCGAGATGCCGCCCTTCGACGCGGGTACGCGCGCGGTCGCCGACGCGGTCGTCGCGGCGACGAAGGCTGGTGCCACGACGATCGCCGGCGGTGGTGACACTGCCGCGGCGGTCGAGGCGTTCGGCGTCGCCGAGCAACTCTCGCATGTCTCGACCGGCGGAGGCGCGAGCCTCGAGGTGCTCGAGGGCAAGCATCTCGTCTGCCTCGATGCGATCGACGATGCCTGACTCCAACGCACCGCGCGTCATCGTGATCCTCGGGCCGACTGCGGGCGGCAAGAGCGATCTCGCCATGGAACTCGCGCGGCGGCTCGGCGGCGAGCTCGTCTCGGCGGACTCGATGCAGGTCTACCGCGGGATGGACATCGGTACCGCGAAGCCGACGGCGGAGGAACGGGCGGCGATCCCCCACCACGCGATCGATCTCGTGGACGCCAGCGAGGAGGGCTTCACCGTCGCGCGCTGGCTCGAGGTCGCGGACGCAGCGGTCGCGGACATCGTGGCGCGCGGCCGCACCGCGATCGTCGTCGGCGGGACGAACCTCTACATCCGTGCGTTCATCGAGGGACTCGACACCGCCCCCGCCGCCGACGCGGCGTTCCGCGCTTCGCTCGACTCGATCGAACCAGCGGAGCTGCACCGCCGACTCGCCGCCGTCGATCCGGCCGCGGCCGCGCGACTGCATCCGAACGACCGCAGGCGCATCACGCGCGCACTCGAGATCCTGCACGCGACGGGTGAGACCGCGTCCGACCGGCGCACCGCCTGGAGCGAGTCCGGCATCGCACCGCGGCGCGCAGACCTCTTCACCGTGATCCTCGACTGGCCCGTCGAGCCGATCAACCGCCGTATCAACGCGCGGGTCAAGCGCATGCTCGAGACGGGATTCGTCGAGGAGGTCGCGCGGCTGATCGCCGCCGGCGGGCTCTGCGCGCAGGCGCGTGCGGCGTGCGGCTACGAGGAGATCGCGGCGGCGATCGGCGACGGCTCGCGGCCGCCGAGGCCGCGCGACATCGACGACGCCGCGGAACGGACCAAGATCCGCTCGCGCCGGCTCGCGAAGCAGCAGCGGACCTGGCTCAAGCGCTTCCGCGCGCTGAGGCCGGGGATCGCGCTCGAGTGCGGCGAAGGCACGACCGTCGCGCAACTCGCGGATGCGTGCGCGGCCGCGCTCGCGCGTGCGTGAGCCAGCGTGCGCGGGTGCGCGCACGCGCGCGTACACGCAGATCCGCAGGAAGGCAAGTCCTCCGTCGGCGATGGTCCGCGGAACCATTCCCTGCCTCATCAACTTGACTTCCACCACGGATTGCCTCTATTTCCCTGAGCCTCGCCCGTTCATTGCACCGCGTCGATCGATCCGATGACGCTGGTACGGGGCACAGTGATCCCGCTGAGACGCAAGACGATATTCATGGCAAAGAAGACCACAACGAAGAAGGCCGCCACGAAGAAGGCGAGCACGAAGAAGGCGTCGACGCGACGCGTCGGCACCCCGGCGGCAGCCCTTGTGCAAAGCGCTATGGGCTCCGCGCTGGTGATCGTGGAGAGCCCTGCGAAGGCCAAGACCATCGCGAAGTACCTCGCCGAACTCGGCGCGTTCGTCGTCGAGGCGAGCAAGGGGCACATCCGCGACCTGCCCGAGCGCGCGGCGGCTGGCGCGACGACGAAGCTCGCTGCGAAGAAGTCGGCCAAGCGGGTCAAGGGCGCTCCGGCGACGCCCCGGCCGATGGAGATTCCCGGCGTCGACATGGACACCTTCGCGGCCATCTATGTCGTGACGCCCGACCGGCGCGAGCTGGTGTCGCGCCTGCGTCGGCTGCGGCGCGAGGCGAGCGACGTGTGGTTCGCGACCGACCTTGATCGCGAGGGCGAGGCGATCTCGTGGCACATCGCGGAGGAGCTTGGGGTCGAACCGGCGGCGGCGAAGCGCGTCGTGTTCAACTCGATCACGAAGAGCGCGATCAAGGAAGCGTTCGCGCATCCGCGCGCCATCAACATGAGCCGCGTGAATGCGCAGAACTCCAGGCGCATCCTCGACCGCATCGTCGGATACGGAATCTCGCCGGTCCTCTGGCGGCTGATGCGCCAGGGCGGGCTGAGCGCCGGACGCGTGCAGACGGTCGCGGCGCGCCTCGTCGTCGAGCGCGAGGAGGAGATCCGCGAGTTCGTCCCGAGCGAATCATGGGATGTGCTCGTCCGCCTGACACCCGAACTCGCGCAGCGTGCCGCGGTCGCGAAGGCGATCGACGAGTTCCTCGCGCAGCGGAACGAGCGCGGCGCTGCGCCGAGCCAGAAGGACAGGCTTGCGTTCCTGTCGCGTCAGGGCGCGCTCGAGGCGAAGCTCGTCGAGGTCGGAGGGCGCGACTTCAAGCTCGAGGCGCCCGCTTCGCTCGATGCGCCCATCGACCTCTCGAGGCAGGTCGAGGCGGCGGTCGAGGCGGCGGGTCTCGAGTCCGTGCGCATCGACACCCGCGAGGACGCACGCGGCAAGGGCGCGTCGCGCTTCATCCGAACCGTGAGCGGGCGGATCGGCGCGGCCGTCACCTACCGCGTGACCGACATCACGACCGACCGGAAGTCGCGGCGCCCGATGCCGCCCTTCAAGACGAGTACGCTGCAGATGGCCGCGTCGAGCGAACTCGGTTTCTCGACCGACCGCACCATGCGGATCGCGCAGCAGCTCTACGAAGGCGTCGACATCGGCGGCGACCGCGTCGGCCTCATCACCTACATGCGTACCGACTCGACGCACATCGCCGGCGAGGCGCTGCACGCGGCGCGGGACCTGATCCGGCGCGAGTACGGCGAGAAGTACCTTCCCGAGAAGCCGCACTTCTACGCGTCGAACGAGAACGCGCAGGAGGCGCACGAGGCGATCCGTCCGACCGATCCGGGCCGTCTCCCCAAGACCGTGCGCTCGGCGCTGACCGAGGAGCAGTACCGTCTGTACGAGCTCATCTGGCGTCGCTTCGTCGCCTGCCAGATGGCCGCGAAGCAGTACGACCTGACCACCGTGCGTTTCGAGCGCAGCGACCGACCGACCGGCGCGGTGGTCCGCGCGTCGGGCAGCGTCGTGGTGTTCGACGGATACCTGAAGCTCGTCGAGGACATCGCCGAGGATGACGAGGAGGCGACCTTCCCGAAGCTCGAGCCCAAGCAGGATCTCGCCGGGGTTTCCGTCGATGCGCTCCAGCGCTTCAGCTCACCGCCCTCCCGCTATTCGGAGGCCTCGCTCGTCAGGGAACTCGAGGCGCGCGGCATCGGGCGTCCGAGTACCTATGCGTCGATCGTCAACACGATCGAAAGCCGCGGCTATGTCGAGCAGCGGGCGCGCCGCTTCTACGCCACCCCGCTCGGTGAGGCGGTCGTCTCGCTGCTTGTCGCGGGATTCCCCCTCCTCTTCGACTACGAGTACACGAAGGGCATGGAGGAACGGCTCGACAGGGTCGAGGCAGACAGGGAGGACTGGCGCGAGATCCTCACCGAGATCAAGTCGAAGCTCGAGGGCGAGACGCTCGAGGGTAGTTTCGCCCGGATGCGCGAGGTTCCGCTCTTCCGCTGGTCGAAGTACGCCTGCCCGAAGTGCGGCAAGCGAACGAAGGAGCGTCTCGGCGGCGGGCGGTGGTTCCTCTCGTGCTCGGGCTATCCGGACTGCGACTTCGCGTCGCGCCTCAACGAGGAGGGCGAGCCCGTGAGCGATGTCTCGCTCGACATGGTGTGCCCGGTCGACGGGTCGCCGATGGTGCTTCGCAGCGGCAAGTTCGGCAAGTACATCTCCAGCGTGAACTATCCGGAGGTGAAGTTCGTCGTCCGCCTCGACAAGCACGACCGCATCGTGCTTCCGAGCCCGCCGCCCCTCCAGGATCCGGAGATCCTCTGCACCAAGTGCGGCAAGCCGTGCAACATCCGCGAGGGTAAGCGCGGCCCGTGGCTTGGCTGCAGCGGCTTCCCGAAGTGCCGCGGGCGCGGCGACTGGAAGGCGCTCGGCGAGGAGCGGCAGCAGGAGCTGCTGAAGGCGCTCGCCGCGCACAGCGCTGCGAACAAGCCGGAGACGATCCGGAGACGCGACGGGTCCGCCATCGAGGGTGGAACGCCCGTGACGGATCTCATCCTTCCCGAGAGCGTGGTCACGCTGCCGATCCATCCCGACGCGCGACGGACGGAAGACCCCGAGGCCGCGATGCTGTCGCCCTACCGGACGGCCGAGCAGATCGCCGCTCGGACGCTCGCTGCGATGCATGCCTGAGATCCCCGCCGGATGAGCGGGTCCGGTGTGGTACCTTTCGTCCCATGACGAGCAGCGAAGGCACGATGCCGGGCACGGACGCCGGCGCCGACGGAGCGCACGGAGCGGATCCCTCCGCCCGGTTGCGACATCTCGGCGATGGCGACGCCGCGCTCGGCATCGAGCGGGCGACCCTTTCGCTGCTCGAGGCCGCGTCGGATCGCAAGCGCGCGCTCGACGAGATCGCATCGACCATGCCCGCGCGCCGCGAGAAGGCCCGCATCGCGCACGAGCGCGACCTCGCGCGCATCCGCACCGCCTGCACCGAGGCGACCGAATCGGCGCGCGCGGACGCCGCCGCCGAGGTCGCTGCAGCCGAGGCCGAGCACGAGGCGAGGATCTTCGAGCTCGAGCAGAACCTCGAGAGCGATCTCGAGAAGCTCCACACCTTCACGGAGGATGAGAAGGCACGCCTGACGCGCAAGCTCGAGGAGAGCGTGCTGATGGCGGAGGCCTGGCGCGAGGCGGGAGAGGAGACGGAGCGCAACCGTTCGCGCGAGTTCACCGACCGCGTGTCGCGGCTCGTGGGCGAGGCGCGCGAACTCGACCGCACCGCGCGCGAGTTCATCGCCGGCAGCGGACTCAAGGCTCCGAAGCAGACCGGCGGCGCGCCGGCAGAGAGCGAGAAGTCCGCGGAAGCGGAGATGGTCGAGCGCCTCGCGAACGCCAGCGCGCTTGTCGCCGTCATGATGCGCGCGAAGGCCGCGCGACTCCTGTCCGGCATCGCGCCGTTCGCGATCGGCGGCGCCATCGTCATCGGCGCCGGCGTCATCGGCGCCGTCACGACGCTGTTCGACGAGGCGCGCTGGCTCAACACCGCGACGACCTACGCGGGCGGTGCCTTCGGATTCGTCCTCGTGGTCATCGTGCTGCTGCGCCTCAGCGCGAAGCGCGTGCTCCGGCGCTCGTGGACTCCATTCCAGGCGGAGCTTGCGGCGTTCGAGTCCGCGCGTGCACGCGCCGAGGCGGAGCACAACGAGCGTCGGGACGATGCGCTCCGCAGGCTTCGCGACCGCGAGGCCACCGAGGAGGCGCAGGCGCACGCGAACCTCGACGGCCCCATCGCGGAGCTCCCGAAGGCGCGTGATCGCCGCACGAAGCGGCTCGAGCAGAAGAGCCGCGAGGCGATCGCCGAAGCGACCGCGGCGCGCGATGCGCGCATGGCGTCCGCGCGCGAGCGGGCGAATGGGCTCGAGCTCGCCGCACGCGATGCGGCCGCGCATGCGGAGCGCGCCGAGAAGGATCGGTACGGCGCCGAGAAGCAGGCGATCGACGCCGAGGAAATGCAGCTTCGCAACGCGGCGCGCGACGCGTGGATCGCGAAGGCGACAGAGAGTCGCGACCTGCTCCTTCATGCGCAGAGCGCGGATGCCCCCATGCATCCTCCCTGGTCGGCCCTCGACGCCGGCCGCGCGAACGCAGGCTCCCGCGCGCCATGGATCCGCTTCGGCTCCATGACACTCGTACCGGGCGACAAGAGTGCGATTCCCGAGGGCGTTCCGACCGAGGGCGAGTTCCTCGTCGAGTTGCCCGAGCGGATCACCGTCCCGGCCGCGGTCGGCTTCCCCTCGCGTGGAAGCGTTGCAATCGAAACGACGCCACAGACGCGCGCCGCCGCGCTGCGCGGCGTCCAATCGCTGGTGGCGAGGCTTCTCACTTCGATCCCCCCCTCGAAGGCACGCTTCACCTTCGTCGATCCGGTGGCGCTCGGCGAGAGCTTCGCGGCGTTCATGCACCTCGGGGACGAGTTCGAGCAGCTCGTCGGCGAGCGGATCTGGACCGAACCGCGCGCGATCGAGCAACGGCTCGTCGACATCTCCGAGCACATGGAGACGGTGATCCAGAAGTACCTGCGCAACGAGTTCGAGGACATCGATGCGTACAACGAGGCGGCGGGAGAGATCGCGGAGCCGTACAGGTTCCTCGTGTGCTCGGACTTCCCGGCCGGCTTCTCGCAGCAGGCCGCGGCGCGCATGGTGTCGATCCTGCGCGCCGGGCGGCGCTGCGGCGTGCATGTGATCCTGCTGCGTGATCCCAAGGTCCCCTTGCCCGAGGGCATGACGGCCGAGGACATCGAGGCTTCGTGCACGGTGCTCAGGACCGATCCGCAGGCGCCCGGCGTTTTCCGCATCGCCGGCTCGGAACTCTCGCGCCTACCGGTGCGCCTCGTCGAGCCGCCCGACGACGCACGGCTGATTCCCATGCTCACCGCCATCGGGCGCGCCGCGAAGACCGCCGCGCGCGTCGAGGTTCCGTTCGACGCGATCGCGCCGAAGGGTGATGCCTTCTGGTCGCTCTCGAGCGCGGGCGGGCTGCGC
>JBEAQW010000054.1:0-2979 GCA_041163725.1 Planctomycetota bacterium | reverse complement strand
ACGACGGTTTCTGCAACTGGCCCACGAAGCTCAGCGCGCACTCGGTCGCCTCGAGCCCGTGGAAGGACGGCAAGGGCGATGTGCTGCGCGAGCTCAGCGACGCATGCCGCGAGGGCGGGCTGGGCTTCGGCGTCTATCTTTCGCCATGGGATCGCAACAATCCGAAGTACGGGACGGGCGAGGAGTACAACGAGTACTTTCGCCAGCAGCTCCGCGAGGTTCTGACGCAGTACGGACCCGTGTTCGAGGTGTGGTTCGATGGGGCGTGCGGTGAAGGGCCGAACGGGAAGCGCCAGGTCTACGACTTCCCGAGCTTCCACGCGGTCGTGCGAGAGCTGCAACCCGACGCCGTCATGTTCAGCGATGTCGGTCCCGATATCCGCTGGGTCGGGAACGAGCAGGGATGGGCGGGCGCGACCTGCTGGTCGATGCTGAAGGCCGCGGGCCACGGAATCGGCAACGACAACCCGCCGAGCACGAAGTCGCTGAACGAGGGCGATATCGACGGCGAGTCGTGGATTCCCGCGGAATGCGATGTCTCGATCCGACCCGGCTGGTTCTACCACGCGCACGAGGACGACAAGGTGAAGTCGCCCGCGACGCTCTTCGACCTCTGGGAGCGCAGCGTCGGACACAACGCGAACTTCCATCTGAACTTCCCGATCGATCGCCGCGGACTCATCCACGAGAACGATGTGAAGGCGGTGCGTGGCCTGCGCGCGCTCATCACGGCCACCTATGGAGAGGGGACCGACCTCGCCCGCGGCCGCGCGACCGCGAGCGATAGCATCCGTGGATTCGCGCCTTCGGGTGCGTCGGCGAAGGCGCCTGCGCTCGACTTCGGTCCGGACAAGGCGGTCGACGGCGATCCGCGGACCTATTGGGCCACGAACGATGGCACGACCGCGGCATCGATCGAGGTCGAGCTCGATCCGACGCGCCCATTCGATCGCGTGGTGCTCGCCGAGCCGACTTGGCTCGGACAGCGCGTGAAGTCGTTCCGCATCTCGGTGCCCGCATCGTCCGACGACAACGGACGCGCGTGGGTCACGCTCGCCGAGGGAACCACCATCGGCCACAAGCGGATCGTCCGGGTGCCCGAGACGACGGCCGCGCGCATCCGTATCGAGATCCTCGACAGCCGCGCGTGCCCCGCGCTCACGCATGTCGGCGTACACCGCACGAAGAGCGCGCCGTGAGCACCGCGCACTCGACGGTCGAGGAACTCGTGCGCGCGTCCCGCGCGCTCTCGCGGGCCGTGGAGCGGCTCCGCTTCGCCGCACCGGTCGCGTTCGTCTACAACCCGCTCGCCTACGCGCGCACACCGCACGAGGCCTACCTCGCGTGCGCGAAGCCGAAGCCGCGCGCACTCTTCCTCGGGATGAACCCCGGACCCTTCGGAATGGCGCAGACGGGCGTGCCGTTCGGCGAGATCGCCGCCGTGCGCGACTTCCTGCGTATCCGCGAGCCGGTGAGGCGGCCGAAGCACGAGCACCCGAAGCGGCCGGTCGAGGGATTCGATTGCGGCAGGAGCGAGGTGAGCGGCCGCAGGTTCTGGGGCTTCATGGCCGCGGAGTTCGACTCGCGTGAGGCCTTCTTCCGCCGGGGATTCGTGTGGAACTGGTGTCCGCTCGCCTTCATGGCGGAGAGTGGTGCGAACCTCACGCCCGACAAACTACCGCGCGGCGAGCAGGAGGAGCTGCGCGACGCGTGCGACCGCGCGCTCGCCCGCTTCGTCGATGTGCTCGAGCCAGCGCAGCTGATCGGCGTCGGCGCGTTCGCGTCGGCCTGCGCGGAGCGGGCGCTCGGCGCGGACCGCCTGCCGATCGCCACCGTGCTCCATCCGTCACCCGCGAGCCCTGCAGCCAACCGAGGCTGGGATGCCGCCGCGCGGAAGGCGCTCGTCGCCTGCGGCTGGCTGTGAGTCGCGTGACCTGATCAGGCTTCTCCGCGTGTCCCTTGCTTGCGTTTCTCGGAGGAGTCTCCCGCGGAGAACCTCCATGTACGCGAGAACGGCGGCGTGCCTCGCGAGAATCGCGAGCCGCGCCGCCGTTCGAAGCGGACAGGGGGAGATTTGAAACCGCGTGCGGTCCGAATCTGGTGACGGCGCGCCAGCGGCGGCACCGTTCTCCGCGTGTCTCTTGCCTCCGTTTCTCGGAGGGGTTCCCCGCGGAGAACCTCCATGTACGCGAGAACGGCGGCGTGCCTCGCGAGTATCGCGAGCCGCGCCGCCGTTCGAAGCGGACAGGGGGAGATTCGAACTCCCGATACGGGGAAACCCGTATACAGCATTTCCAATGCTGCTCCTTCAACCGCTCGGACACCTGTCCGGGAAGGGCGGGCAGTATAGCGAAGGGGCAGCAGCGGTATGGCACGACGGGAAGTTCGTCGGGAGTGTGCTGGCTGTGGCGGCTGCGCGGGACCCGCGCGGGCAGAGTTCAAAATCTCGGTCAAAAAACTGCACCTTCTCAACGCCCCGAGGCGAAGTTCCAACCAACGCCGACAAGGCCCCTGAGTCCTCTGATTGCGAGTTTCTAGACTTCCCATCCTCGTCTTCAACCTCACCTTTCTGGCCGTGACGGTGGTTTCCGGAGTGATCGCGGGTGCATTCCTCGTGACTTCTCCCATCGCCTTCCAGATGGCGAGTTCGATCACCCCGGTCGAGGCGCAGGAGCCCGATTGGGGAGCCGGGGCGGCATCGCTCGATGTGGAGCGGTTCATCGGATCGATTCCCTTCCGCTCGACGGAGGCGCTCTACGAGGTGCGGCCGCGTCGTCTCTACGAACTCACCATGGCGCGTGGACTGGGGAACTGCGCCAATAAGTCGAGGGGCATGAGCTACCACCTCCTGCGCGCCGGCATTCCGTTCCAGCGCGTCGACCTGATCCACGTCGATGCGTTCGTCTTCGGGAGCGGTCACACGATGATCCGGACGAAGTATTCGTATCGAGGCGTTACGCGCACCGGACTCGTCGATGT
>JBEAQW010000053.1:0-14237 GCA_041163725.1 Planctomycetota bacterium | reverse complement strand
CGCGTCGCCGCGGCGACGAGCTCCGATCGCGTGTAGAGCTTCGGTCGGACGCGCAGTCCGAACCAGACGATCACCCCGAGGCTCGGCAGGTTGAGGAGGATCCAGAGCCATCGGGGAATCGCGGGGTCGGCCGATGCGACCACGACCGAGCGCGGCGGGCCGGCGGCCTGGTCGCGCAGCCCGGCGGCAGCGGCGCGGCGCGTGCCGCGGGGCTCGATCGCGGGAGGCTGGCCTGCCCGCACCTCCGAGATCGCTTGCGGACGCGCCACATCGTTCGTCTCGACGCGCGTCTCGCCATCACCCCGAGCCTCCGTCGTCGCCGTGCCCGGGTGATCCAGCGGCGCGGGATCGGAATTCGGCTTCGCGCGCTCGCCGCCATCGCTCTGTTCGGCGATCCCATCGCCTTCCGCCCCGCGATCGGATCGATCGGTGATCGGCGACAGCGCATCCTCCAGGATCCGATCGACGATCTGTCCGATCGGCTTCGGCGCCTCCGCGTCGACGGACTCGGTGTTCCCTCCCCGCACTTCCTTCGCGATGTCGCGTGCGATCTCGCCGACCGCGTCGAGGGGCGTGTTCACGCGCGCCGATGGCCGGCGGCCGCCCGATCGCGCGCCGTCTCCTGCACCCTCGGTCGTCCGAAGTTCACCTCCGGCGTCGTCCGCAGGAGTTCGCTCGGCCCCGATTCCGGACGAACCCGACGCGGATTCCGGGCGATCGCCTTCACTCCAACCGGTCGTGATGACGACCGCGACCATCGCGAGGATCTGGAACACCGCGTAGGCGATGCACAGCCAGCCGAGTCTGCGTCGCAGCCACTGCCCGAGCTCGCGCTCGTACTCGGCGCGGAAGATCCCGCGTTCGGACTGGAATTCGGCTGTCTCGCGCTGCGCTTCGGCCATCGGGGCGCCATGGTAGGCGGGCGGTCGCGTTCCGTCACCGCCGAAAGGAAACCGCCGCCGGCGCGATGCCGGCGGCGGGCTTGGTGAATCTTCGTCCGCGTGCCGCGGATCCCGTCCGTTCGCCGTGAGGCGTCACTTCTTCAGGACGACATCCTTGAGGCGGTCCGGCATGACGCGGTAGGTCAGCGGCTCCATCGAGCTCGTCGCGCGGCCCTGCGTCATCGATCGCAGCGTCGTGGTGTAGCCGAAGAGCTCGGACAGCGGCACTTCGCAGGTGAGCAGACGCGCGTTGCCGCGCATCTCCTGATCGACGATCTGGCCGCGCCGCGACGCGATGTCGCCGGACACGTTGCCGAAGAACTCGTCCGGCGTCGTGACCACCAGCTTCATGATGGGCTCGAGGAGCGCGGGCTTCGCCTTCATGACCGCCTCGCGGAACGCGAGCATGCCGGCCTGCTCGAACGCCACCTGGCTCGAGTCGACGTCGTGGTACGAACCGAACACGAGCTGGACGCGGACGTTGATGACGGGGTAGCCGCCGAGCACGCCCGAGGCCGCGGCCTGGCGGATGCCGTACTCGACCGACGGGATGAACTCGCGGGGGATGACGCCGCCGGTGATCTTGTCCTCGAACACGACGCCGTCGACCATCTTCAGCTCCTCGGCCGCCGCCTCCTCGGGCGTGACCGGGAGGACCGACACGACCGCGTCGCCGAACTGGCCGCGACCACCGGTCTGCTTCTTGAAGAGACCGCGGACCTCGTTGGCGGTGCCGGTGATCGTCTCGCGGTACGAGACGCGCGGCTTGCCGACGTTCACGCCGATCTTCATGTCGCGCGTGAGCTTGTTCTTGATGATCTCGAGGTGGAGCTCACCCATGCCCGCGATGATGGTCTCGCCCGTCTCGTCGTTGTAGTTCGAGCGGAACGAGGGGTCCTCGCGGCGGATGGTGGTGAGCGCATCGCCGAGCTTCTTCTTGTCGTCGGCGGTGATCGGCTCGATCGCCATCGAGATGACGGGCTCGGGGAAGGTCATGCGCTCGAGGATGATCGGATTCTCGGGATCGCAGATGGTGTCGCCGGTGTACGAGTTCTTGAGGCCGATGACCGCGACGATGTTGCCGGCGTCGACTTCCTCGAGCGCGTTGCGGCTGTTCGCGTGCATCTCGAAGATGCGGCTGACGTTCTCACGCTTGCCGTTGCCCGGGTTGAGCACGCGCGTGCCCTTGTCGAGCTTGCCCGAGTAGACGCGGATGTAGGTGAGGTCGCCGTGGGTGTCGGAGACGACCTTGAACACAAGCGCCGAGAAGGGCGCGTTCGGGTCGTGCGGGCGGGTCATCGCCTCGTCGGCGTTGTCCGGATTGACGCCCTTGGTATCGGGACGCTCGGTCGGATTCGGCAGGTAGTCGATCGCGCCATCAAGCACCTTCTGCACGCCGATGTTCTTGAGGGCGGCGCCGCAGAACACGGGGAAGCACTTCATCTCGATCGTGCCCTTGCGGAGCGCGGCCTTGATCTGCTCGTTCGTGATCTTCGACGGATCCTCGAGGTACTGCTCCATGAGCACATCCTCGAGCTCCGCGGCCTTCTCGATGAGTTCGGAGCGGAAGAGGTCCGCCTTGTCCTTGAGGTCGGCGGGGATCTCCTCCTCGGTGACCGTCGCGCCCTGGTCGTCCGACGAGAAGCGGATCGCCTTCATCGTGACGAGATCGATGACTCCCGTGAAGTCGTTGCCGAAGCCGATCGGAAGCTGCACGGCGATGCCGTTCGCGCCGAGACGCTGGCGGATCGAGGCGAACGAGAAGTCCCAGTCCGCGCCCATCTTGTCCATCTTGTTGATGAAGCAGAGACGCGGCACGCCGTAGCGGTCGGCCTGGCGCCACACGGTCTCGGACTGCGCCTCGACGCCTTCCTTGCCGTCGAACACGGCGACCGCGCCATCGAGGACGCGCATCGAGCGCTCGACCTCGATCGTGAAGTCCACGTGGCCCGGGGTGTCGATCAGGTTGACCTTGTAGTCCACGCCGTCCTTCGACCACGGGCAGGTCGTCGCGGCCGACTGGATGGTGATGCCGCGCTCCTGCTCCTCCTGGAGGAAGTCCATGGTTGCCATGCCCTCGTGCACCTCGCCGATCTTGTAGTTGCGGCCGGTGTAGTAGAGGATGCGCTCGGAGACGGTGGTCTTGCCTGCGTCGATGTGCGCGCAGATGCCGATGTTGCGGACCTTGGAGAGATCGGTAGCCATGTCGGGAATCCTGATGTTGCCCGCCGACGGGCGGGATCTGGTGTCGATGAACCTCGCCCGTGAGGGCGCTTCGCTTGGTTGAACTGTGCCGTGAAGGGGAGACCGTGCGCTCAGGCGACGCCCCTCAACCAGTCGCGCGGCGACGACCCTCTGCGCGCTCTCGCGCGGCGGTCGTCGTCGGTACAGGCTGGGTCGTCGTCGGGCATGGGTGAAACGGTTGAACGGCGAACCGCGACGCGGTCAGCCGAGTCGACTAGTGTAAGCCTCGCGAAGATCGAATGCAATGCCTCGGTCCGGGGGCCGGGTACGCGGAAAGGGGGGCGCAGGCCATCCCCACCTGGGCGGTCCCCGGCGTGAGGAACGGGTCGATGAGGCCGTTCCAACGGGCCCCAGCGGGTGCAAGACGCAGTCCGGGGCAGTTCTCGGTCAGGCGATCCGTGCGAACTCCGACTCGGGAATGGCCTCGGCCGCCAGGATGGGCTTCACTTCCGCCAGGAACCGCCTGCCGTCCTCGACATATCCGGCCGTCGGTTCGAGTCCCGGCCGACGGGCCGTGAAGAAGGCGTTGAGCCGCCGCATCGAAAGTTCGCGCACCCACTTTGCGGCCATCGAGGCGAGGGCGACGGGGAGGTGGCGCTCCTCGGCCCCGACTTCGAACGACACGAAGAGGCCGTCGCCGACCTCGTAGCTCGAACGCGTGTCCGACTCCTCGATGGTCCGCACGGACGCGCCGCGCGCGACATGCTCCTCGAGTTCCCGGCGGTAGCCCGCGCGTCCGCCCTGACGGTCGATCGCGAGATGCGCCGGCCCTCCCGCCCGAACGAGGTCGATCTGCCGCGCCGCCTCGAAGACAAGCGACATGTTCACATGCGACTTGTTCTCGAGCGTCCTGTAGAGCGCGTTGAACGCGGGCGCGTCGAGCGCCATCACGCCGAGATGCTCGATCGACGCTCCCGAGCGGTCGAGCGCCTTCCGGACCACGCTTCGCGCGATGCCGAGCTCCGCCTGCGTATGGCACTCGGGAAGTGGCAGTTCGAACGCGTGCCATGGTGTCGCGCGACCCTCGCGCGCATGAACCCCGAGTGCCGCGAAGAGCGCGCCGTCCGTCGAGACTTCCCTTCCCACGAACGAAAGCACGCCTCGCTCGAGGTGCACGAGCGGCTGCTTCCCGGCGCTCTTGAGCTTCTTGCTGTCGGCGATCGCGATGCGTCGCTTCGGGTCGCGGGGCTTGCGGCAGACGCCGGAGGCGAGCAGATCCCACAGATCGGGCGGCGACATGGCGTCGTGCCCCTCGGCGAGCCGGAACGCGCACGCGCCGACGCACAGGGGGCCGAGCAGTGGGCCGTAGCCCGCCTCGTCGATGCCCGCGTAGATCACGCGCGGAATGTAGCCTGAATCCAGCCGCCGCCGAGGATGCGATCGTCCGCGTCGTAGCAGACCACCGCCTGCCCGGGCGCGACGCCGTGCTCCTCGCGGTCGAACTCCACCCGAAGAACTCCCTCGACGAAGCGGACCTTCGCGGGAATGGGAGCGCCGTGGGCCCGAACCTGCGCGGTGCACGGGGTTTCCATGCGTGCGCCGTACCAGGTGAGATCGGTCGCATCGACCGCCGCCACCCCGAGCGATTCCCGCGGGCCGACCACGACCTCGTTGCGGGCCGGATCCTTCCGAAGCACATAGAGCGGGATCGTCGCCGGAACGCGGATGCCCTTGCGCTGTCCGACCGTGAAGTGCTGGTGCCCCGCGTGACGACCGACCTCTCGCCCCGACTCGTCGACGATCGCGCCCTCGTGGAAGCGCTCGGGGGCGCGCCGAGCGAGGAACGCCGCGTAGTCGTCGGGAACGAAGCAGATCTCCTGCGAGTCGGGCTTCTCCGAGACCGGCAGCGCGAAGTCGCGCGCGAGCCGCCGTACGGCAGGCTTCTCGAGTTCGCCGATCGGCAGCAGCATGCGCGGCAGCATCTCCGTGCCCACGCCGAAGAGCACATACGACTGGTCCTTCGAGCGGTCGAGCCCGCGTCGGATGCGCGCGCCTTCGCCGCCTCCATCGATGCGGGCGTAGTGCCCGGTGGCGACCGCGTCGCATCCGAGCTGCGACGCGTACTGCGCGAGCTTGCCGAACTTCAGCCAGTCGTTGCACCGGACGCAGGGGTTCGGCGTGCGGCCCGCGTGGTACTCCTCCTCGAAGTACGAGATGATCCGACCGAAGTCGTTGCGGAAGTTCACGACGTAGAACGGAACGCCGAGCTTCGCGGCGACCAGCCGCGCGTCGGCGGCGTCGTTGATCGAGCAGCAGCCCTGATGGCCGATCCGCGCCGGGGCCGCGGCGCAGGCGCCTCCCTCGATCGGCGTCTCGAGCTCCTCGCCCGGACTCCCCAGGCGCATGAAGCACCCGACGACCTCATGGCCGTCCCGCTGGAGCAGCGCGGCGGCGACGGAACTGTCGACGCCACCCGACATGGCGAGGAGCACCTTCACCTGGGCGAGTGTACGGCGGGGCGCCCGTGCGCGGATGGCATCACGCCACGGTCACATCGCCGCAGAGATAGACATCCTGGATCGCGTGGAGCAGCGAGACGCCCTCGGCCATCGGCTTCTGGAAGGCCTTGCGGCCGGAGATGAGCCCCATGCCGCCCGCGCGCTTGTTGATGACCGCGGTCTTGACCGCCTCGGCCAGATCGTTCGCACCGCTCGCGCCGCCCGAGTTGATGAGACCAGCGCGCCCGCAGTAGCAGTTGAGCACCTGGTAGCGGCAGAGGTCGATCGGGTGATCGCTCGCGAGGTCGGTGTACATGCGCTTGTCGAGCTTGCCGTAGCTCGAGTCGCCCGAGTTGAGCGCGGTGAAGCCGCCGTTCAGCTCGGGAAGCTTCTGCTTGATGATGTCGGCCTTGATCGTCACGCCCAGGTGGTTCGCCTGTCCCGTGAGGTCGGCCGAGGTGTGGTAGTCCTTACCGCCCGCCTTGAAGGCGTTGTTGCGGATGTAGCACCAGAGCACCGTCGCCATGCCGAGCGAGTGCGCCTCCTCGAACGCGCGCGCGACCTCGACGATCTGCCGCGTCGAGTTGTCGCTTCCGAAGTAGATCGTCGCGCCAACGGCGCACGCGCCGAGGTTCCACGCCTCGCGCACCGAGCCGAACATGATCTGGTCGAACTTGTTCGGATAGGTCATCAGCTCGTTGTGGTTGATCTTCACCATCATCGGGATGCGGTGCGCGTAGCGCCGCGACACGGACGCCAGCACGCCGAAGGTCGTCGCCACCGCATTGCAGCCGCCGTCGATGGCGAGCTTCACGATGTTCTCGCCGTCGAAGTAGGCCGGGTTCTTCGCGAAGCTCGCACCCGCCGAGTGCTCGATGCCCTGGTCGACTGGCAGGATCGAGAGGTAGCCGGTGTTCGCGAGACGCCCGTGGCCGAACATCGCCTGCAGGCTGCGGAGGACCTGCGGGCTCCGGTCGCTCGGACCGAACGCGGAGTCCACGTACGACGGGCTCGGCACATGGATCGCGTCGCGCGAGACCTTCGCCTTGTGGTTGAGGAGCGAATCGGCTTCGGAGCCGAGGAGGGACTGGATCGTGGCGAAGGTCGACATGGTGTTCCCGATGGTGCCGAGCGCATGGGTCGGCTGCGTGTCCTGAAAGCGAGCAGGCGCCCTCCAGGGGAGGGCGCCTGCGGAATGTAGCAAGTCGTTCGGTCCGTGGACCAGGTCAGGACGCGCTCGCGAGCATCCGCCGCGAAGGCTTCGATGCGGCGGTCGCCTCCTCCTGCCGGCGGATCTCCTCGGTGGTCGCGAACTCCTCTCCGAAGCGCACGAGACGCAGCGAGTTCGCGATCACGAAGATGTACGCAGCCGCCTGGTAGAAGGGCGTGACCCAGATGTAGAGCCGTCCGGTCGCGGCGAGCGCGAGGCCGACGATCGCAAGCAGGATGGCCACGGTGATGTTCAGCGCGATGACCGACTTCGCCTTGCGCGCGATCTCGAGCAGGAACGGGATGTTCCGCAGATCGTCGTTCATGAGCGCGACGCCCGCGCTGTTGGTGGCGATGTCGGAGCCGGAGAGTCCCATGGCGACACCGACATCGGCCGTCGCGAGGATCGGGCCGTCGTTGATGCCGTCGCCGACGACGAGGGTTCGGTGACCCTTGCGCATGAGGTACTTGAGCTCCTCGTGCTTCTCCTCGGGCAGGCACTCGGCCTCGATCGCATCGACGCCCACGGCCTGTCCGACGCGCGTGGCGACGGGAAGGCGGTCGCCGGTGAAGATCGCGACGCGGCGCACTCCGAGTTCGCGCAGCTTCGAGACGACCTCGCCCGCGTTCCGGCGCAGCTTGTCCTCGAGACCGACCGCGCCGAGGTACTGGCCGCCCGACATCACATGCACGCCGGACATGCCTTCGATCTTCGCCTCGACGTCCTTGACGGCGGAGGCCGTCGCCGGATTGAGCTCGACGATCCACGCGCCGCGACCCGCGACGATCTCGACGCCCTCGACGATCGCCGAGACGCCGCGTCCGTGCACCTCGCGGTACGAGTCGACCGCGCGCGGCGCGATGCGCGCGCGCTCCGAGGTCTCGAGGATCGACTTCGCGAGCGGGTGGTTCGACGACTGCTCGGCATCGGCCGCAGCCTGGAGCAGCGTCGCGCCGTCGACGCCCTCGGCGGGCGCGAGGCGGCTCACCGCGAACTTGCCGGTCGTCAGCGTGCCGGTTTTGTCCATCACGACCGTGTCGATGTCCGCCGCGCTCTCGAGCGTACGGGTCTGCTTGATCATCACGCCGAGGCGCGCGGCCGCGGCGAACGCGGCGACCATCGCGGTCGGATAGGCGATCAGGAGCGCGCCGGGGCAGGTGACGACGAGCACGGTGATCGCGCGTTCCGCGGCCACCGCCTTCGCGTCGGGCGAACCCGACTTCGCGGTGAAGAACCACACGATCAGCGCGACCATGATGACGACGGGGACGTAGTAGCCGGCGATGCGCTCGATGAGCTCCTGCTTGCGGCCCTTGGCGCTCTCGGCCTCGCGGATCAGCTTCTCGACCTTGCCGATCGTGGTCTCGCCCTTGACGGCGGTGACCTCGATGTCGATCTGGCCGGTGAGATTCGTGGTGCCTGCGTAGACCGACGCGCCCGGCTGGACCTCGATCGGCACGGCTTCGCCGGTGAGCGACGCCTGATTGACGCTGGAGGTTCCGCTGCGCACGGTTCCGTCTGCAGGGAGGTTCTCGCCGGGGCGCACGCGGACGATCGAGCCCGCGGCGACTTCGGCGAGCGAGACCTCGCGCTCGGCTCCGCCCGCGTCGACGATGCGCGCGATGTCCGGGGTCAGCTCGAGCAGGTCGCGGATCGCGCGCTGCGCGCCCCACGCGGTGCGCGAGAGCACGAGCTCGCTGAACCAGAGGAAGAACGCGAGGAAGCCCGCCGCGAGGTACAGCTCGTTCGCGATGGCCGCGAACACCGCGAGGCTCGCGAGGCTGTCGCTCGATGCGCGGCCCTCGCGCAGCTCCTCGAACGCGCCCTTCGCGAGCGGCACGACGAGCACCAGGGCGCCGATGAGGGCGGGGATGTCGCGGACCGAGCTCTCGATGCCGAACAGCCCCGACACCCACGCCGCGAACAGCAGCACGCCGCCGAGGAGTGCGACGAACAGTTGTCGCTCGAGCCGTTCGGCTCCACCGAGGTCATCGGTCGCGGGGCGGGTGCTCGTGTCGGTCGGGGTCGAGGTCAGGGTCGACATGGATCAATCCGGGGAAGTGCGGTCGTCGCGAACGGTGCTGCGGGGCGGTTCGGCCGAGCCCTTCAGGCTCGCTGGCGGGAGAACGGCTCCTCGCGGCAACCATCTCGCGACATCCATTCGGACGGTCGGCCGGCCTCGGGCCGGTTCCGACCTTGATGGTTCCACAGGTTGGGAGCCCCGCGGCGCGGGGCGGAAGACATGGACCGTCGAGCCGACGGCCGGAGCGACAGGGTAGCACACCGTACGGCGCGGGGTGCGGCAGGGTTCTCCATCGGGGCCTGCCCCATGTCGGTTATCCTGCGCCCGTGCAAGCGGCTGCGGAACATGTCGTCATCGTCGGCGACGGCCAGATGGCCCTCGTGCTCTCCGACATCCTCACGGTCCGCGGCGCCCGCGTCAGCCTGCTTTCGCCGTTCGCGGAGGAGGCCACCCGCCTCGGTTCCGAACGGGTCAGCCGGCGGTTGCCCGGCTTCCGCCTTCCGGACTCGGTCGAGGTCACCGCCGATGCAGCGTGCCTCGCCGCAGCCGATCTCGTCGTCTGCGCGATCCCGACCCAGTACATCCGCGAGACATTCCTCCGGCTCGCGCCGCGGATCGACCGCGCCGTCCCGATCGTGAGTCTCGCGAAGGGGATCGAGATCGACTCGTTCAGGCTTCCCTGCGACATCCTGCTCGACGCGTGCGGCGCGCATCCCATCGCGGCGCTCAGCGGCCCCACGATCGCGGCCGAACTCGCCAAGAGGCTGCCCGCCGTGCTCGTCGCGGCGAGCGAGGACGAACGGCTGACCGAGCGTGTGCAGGCCGCGTTCACCTCGCCGTGGACGAAGATCTACCAGTCGAGCGATCTCGTCGGCGTCGAACTCGCGGGTGCGTGCAAGAATGTGATCGCGATCGCCGCGGGCGTCGCCGATGGTCTCGGCCTCGGAACGAACGCGAAGAGCGCGTTGCTCGCGCGCGGACTCGCGGAGATCGCGCGTATCGGCGTCGCGCTCGGAGGCCGCGTCGAGACCTTCTTCGGCGTCGCGGGTGCGGGCGATCTCGCCACGACCTGCTTCGCGCCAGAGGGAAGGAACCGCAGCTTCGGCGAGCGACTCGCGCGCGGCGCGGCCGTCTCGGAGGCGCTCGCGAGCACGACCTCGGTCGTCGAGGGCGTTCCCACCGCGCGCGCGCTCGTGCGCATCGCACGGGAGCAGGGTGTCGAACTCCCGATCTGCGAGACCGTCGAGGCCATGGTGTTCGGGCGTCTCGACCCGCGCGAGGCGCTGCGGCAGCTCATGGCGCGGAACACCGCGACCGAACGGATCGGTTGAACGCGCATCGCGACGGCGCTTCGGCCCTATTCGTCCTCGCCGAACTTCGATTCAACGAGCCGGACCAGCGCCTCGATCGCACTCGTCTCGTCGGCCCCGTCGGCGGTGATCTCGATCACGGTCCCGCAGGTCCCGGCGAGCATGAGCATCTGGAGGATCGACTTGCCGTCGACAGGCTCGCCGTCCTTCGCCTTGCGGACGGTGATCGCCGCAGCGAAGCGCGACGCCTCCTCGACGAACGACATCGCCGGCCGCGCATGCAGCCCGAGTCTGTTGACGATGGTCGTCTTCGCAGACCGCATGCGTTCAGCGGGCGACCTGCCCGGCATCGGCTTCGTCGAGCAGCGTGACGACTTCCTGCACCGACTTCGCCTGACGGAGGAAGCGCCGGAACTGGTCCTTCGACAGGTGCGAGAAGATCGCCTGGATCGCGTCGAGGTGCAGGGCGGGATTCTCCTCGGGCGAGACCAGCAGGAAGATCGAGTAGACGGGCTGCTTGTCGAGCGAGTTGAAGTCGACGCCCGTGCGGCTCACGCCGATGGCGGCGATCGGCGACTTCACCGTCGTCGTCTTGGTGTGCGGGATCGCCACGCCGTGGTTGAGCCCCGTGGAGCCCTTGTTCTCGCGCGCGATGATCGCCTTGGCGAAGGTGTCGCGCATGTCCGACGACACCTTTCCGCTCGCCACCAGCGCGTCGAGCAGTTCGCGGATGGCGTCGTCGCGCTTGGTTGCGGTGAGATCGGGAACGATCGCCTTCTCGACAACGATGTCTTTGAGCTTCATGGGGTGCCTTGCCAGTCGGAACGGCCGGTCGGGGTCCTGGGGGACCGGCCTGTGCGTGTCAGTTGCCGTGCTTGTGGTCGCGCATGCGCTTGTTGTACTCGGAGAGCTGCCGCGCCTCGCGGTCGATCGCGAGGTCGATGGCCGCGTAGAGGTCGGGGTTGCGGTGGTTCACGATGAAGTCGTCGTGGTGCTCGACATCGACGATGAACTCGACATGGAAGCCGTTCGGTTCCTTCTCGATCACGCAGTCGATCGCCTGGACCTTGTCGAAGTAGCGCACCAGACGCTCGGCCTTCTTGCGGACATACGCGTCGATGGCTTCGGTGATCTCGAGGTGCTTGCCCTTCACATTGATCTGCATGGTTCGCCTCAGGAGGTTGTGGGTCTCGAAACGGAAGGTCGCCCTCGCCTGGATGCGTGGGCCCCGGAAGGATCAGTCGCTTGCCTAGGCCGTCTTGACCGGAGGCGGCTGCGTCCCCCGCGTCGCGTCGCCCGGTGGTGCGACGACGCCGGCGGACACAAGGTAGCGGAGCGCCTCATCGACGGTCATGGGAATCTCACGGACTTCCGCGCGCGGAACGGTGACGGTCCAGCCGGAGAAGGGTGCGGGGGAATTGGGGACGAACACCGTTACCGAGTCGCCGCAGGCCGCTGCGATCTCGGGGGTCGCATCGCCCGTCACGAGACCCATCTGCCACAGGCCGGGGCGCGGATACTCGATCATGACCACCCGGCTGAAGTTCATCTTCTTGCTCGAGCCGCCGAACAGGAACTCCACGACCTGCTTCAGCGCCGGGTAGAGCGAGCGGATGCCGGGTACCGCGAGGACCCCCGACTCGAACGCCGCGAGCAGCTTGCGCCCGACGAAGCCTCCGACGAGCCGGCCGAGGAGGTACACCGCGACGATCGCGAGCGCCAGCCCCGTCAGGTCGAGGTACCAGCGCGAGGCCCACCACGCATCGACATTCGCGCGCGTCGCCTCGCGGGCGATCGCTTCGTCGGAGTCGTCAAGACGGAGGCGCTGCGCGCGCGTGCGCTCCTCCTCGAGCTGCGCGGCGCTGGGGGCGAACATGCCTGCGTCGCTCGCGTCCGCCGCCGTCGAGATCACGAACCGCATGCCCGCGTTGATCGGGGCCGCGATGTTCGAGTCGACGAATCGGAACGCCGCGACGAGTATCCACAGCGTGAGCACGCTCGGGAGCACCACCCCGAGTCCACGCATGAAGAAGCGGCCGGCGCCGCTGCGCTTCGGCCGTGGCTCCACGCGGATGTTGGAAGTGCCCTCTGACGGCGCCCTCTGCATGGCGCGAGTGTAGCAGTCGCGACTTCGGCGCGGTGGGTCAGCGTCCGAGCGCACGCGGCGTGCAGCGGACGGATTCCTCCCGACCGTCGCGGCGGAACTTCACCGGAATCTCGACGCCGACCTCGAGGCGCGCAACCGCGAGCCGCAGCTCCTCCTGGTTGCGCACCGGGGTTCCGTCGATCGCGATCACGACATCGCCGACGCGCAGTCCCGCGGCGCGCGCGGCGGACTTCAGCACGAACGACCTGATCCGCAGACCATCGGCGGCGTCCTCGACGGAGATGCCGAGCGACGCGTCGCCGCGATCGATCGAATCGTCGATCGCGCCGCGCGCGACCATCCAGTCGCGCCAGCGTTCCTCGATGCGGGCGATCGGTTCGCCGAAGGTGGTCTCGAGCGCCGCCACGCCGTCGGGATCCTTGTCGAAGGTCCGGCACAGCTGCCGGTAGAACTCGCCGAGCTTCCCCTCGCGGGCGAGGAACTCGAACATCGACCGTGCCTGCGGATACAACCGCTCCGCGTCGCGCATGAACTGCTCGCCCGAGAGCGCGGCCAGGTCCTTCCAGCGCTTCGCCGTCTTCGAGACGACCTGGCGGCGCGCGATGTTGAAGCGGACGTTCGGATGGAACTCGGCCGTGCCGTCGGCCCGCAGCGTGTAGTCCTCGTACAGGCTCGCGAGACCTTCCTGCACCCAGATCGGATGCGCCTGCCCGAGCCGCTCCATGTGCGCGAAGTGCATGAGATGCACGAACTCGTGCTGGAGGCTCTGGCCCGCGTCGCGCGAGACGAGGCGCCGCGCGCTGTGCAGGTACATCCCGCGCACCTCCGGTCGCTCGAGGTACTTCTCCGCGTCGGCGGGTCGCACGATCGCGACGAGCGTCCGGTCGCGCGGCGGCTTCTCGAAGTAGGCGGCGAGCAGGTGGGCCTCGAGTTCGCCGAGCTGCGTCCTGACGCGCGCGTGCGATGACTCGTCGAGGAAGGTGGCGAACGCGATCTTTCCGTCCTCGCTCTCGTCGTAGCGGTAGCCAGCCTTCTCCGTGAACGGATCGGGATGGGCACGCCGCCACTCGTCGAGCGGATCGGGTGCGCCCGCGCGCCGCGACGGTGCGGCGGGGCGGCGGGCGCGGCCCGCGGCATCGCGCTCGAGGCGCTCGCGCGCCTCCATGATCGACTCGTAGGTGCGCGATGCGCGGATCGGCTCGAGATCGGCGTCCGCCTCCATCGTGTCGAAGTCGCGGAAGCCGTGCTTCACGCACTCGAGCAGCCGCGACTCGGCCTCCTCGGTTCGCCCGAGCTGCGCGAGCACGCAGGCGGCGTTGTAGTGCAGGATGGGATCGCGGTCGCCCGCGCCGATGCGGCGTTCGATGAGGACGATGGCCTCGTCGAACCTCCGGGCACGGAGGGCGCGATCGAGCGCGGCCTCGTCGTCGCCGCGCGTCGAACTCGACGCGCCACCGGATGCGCCGCCGGCGATGGGGGCTTGCGCCGCCACCTCTTCACATGGAGCGATCGCTGCCAGCGCGGGCGCGAGACCGATCGCGAGCCGGACCGCAGCCAGCGCCGCCATGCGGATCGCCTTTCGGGGTGCTGGTGTCGCGATGCGTTTCATCGGGTCGGTGCCGGGGCGGCGTCGGAGACGGGGGTGCGCGAGAGAAGGAGGCCGATCGCCTCCGGGTATGCGATCCGCTCCAACTCGAATACGCGCGCCGCGAGCGATTCCACCGAGTCATCCGGCAGAGCCGCGCAGGTTCGCTGCAGGACCACCGGCCCGCGGTCGTACTCCTCGTCCACCTCGTGCACGGTGCATCCGCTCTCGCGTCGGCCGGCGGCAAGGACCGCATCGTGGACGCGCGCGCCGAACATCCCGTGGCCACCGAAGTCCGGGAGAAGCGATGGATGGATGTTGAGCGTGCGCCCCCGCCAACGGTCGCCGACGCGGAAGTGCCGCAGGTAGCCCGCGAGGC
>JBEAQW010000052.1:0-6272 GCA_041163725.1 Planctomycetota bacterium | reverse complement strand
CGAGCCGGTCCGCCTGCAGGTCGACGGCGACGCCGTAGGTGTGTCCTCGAGGAGCTTCGGGTTCCGCATCGCCGCCGAGCCGCTGCGCATCATGGTCCCCGCGCGCGGATAACCCCTCGGGACGCGCTCGTCCGACCGACGCCTCCTGCCGAAACGAGGGGGTATCTACCTGCGTTTCGGGCGCTCTTGGCGGGCGCGGCGACCTCCGACTCAAGTCGCCCGTGACCTCGACCGATGCCCACGGGGTCGGGAGTCGGGCACTTTCCCATGCCCATTTCCGCGGAGGCGTGATCCCATGGCAGACAAGAAGGAACAGGACAAGAAGACCGACGAGTCGGCCGACGGCAAGCCGGAGGGCGCCAAGAAGAAGGGCGGCCTGAAGTTCGCGCTCGTCACCGTGGCGCTGCTGGTCGTCGAGGGCGCCGTGCTCTTCGCGGTCTTCTCGATGGGAGGCCCGAAGGACGCGCAGGCGACGCATGTCGACGCCGTCAAGGTCGCGGACCCCGGGGACGATCCGTGCGAGGTCGCGGTCTTCAACGGGCCGCTGTTCAACGACCGCACGGGTATCAATTACGGCTTCAAGGTCGAGGTCTTCGTCGCGACGAAGGCCCGCCATCGCGATGCGATCACCAAGAAGATCGAGGACAGCAAGGCGGCCCTTCGCGCCGAGATCGCCGGCATCTGGCGCATGGCGAGTTCGGACGACCTTGGCGATCCGCTGTTCGAGGCGCTGCGCCGCCGCATCGAGGCCAAGCTGAAGGAGCGGCTCAATCCCGAGGGGATGCACGACGCCGAAGGCGCGACCGGTCACGCCGGCTCGGCCGAGGAGCCGCACATCACCGGGGCGGTCGTCATCTCGACCCCTGCGGTGAAGCAGGACCGCTGACCAGCCCATCGCCGGTTCGACGATCCGGCGCCAATCAAGCATGCACGAGCGCCGCCCGGATCCGGGCGGCGCTGTTCGTCGCAGCTTGGCCGGGGCCCGAATCGCACCATGGCGCAACTTCTGCTGATGAAAGGCGGGGACTGCCTCGGCGATTCTCTACAGGCGCAAGCCTTGCGCGACCGATCAAGCGGAGTCCGGCCATTGCGCCCCGGCAGGATGCTGGGGCGCCGGACCCGAGAGGCAGTCAGGCGGAGCCTGAGGAAAGCCAACCATGCCAGAGCCCGAAACCACGACGCAAGCAGGATCGCCCGCCCCGGTGGGCCTTCCGGACTTCGGCACCGCAGGCAGTGCAGGCGCTCCCGGAGCCATCGGCCTGCTCTCCGATGTGCAGCTCCAGGTCCGCATCGAACTCGGCCGCACGCGGATGCTCGTCGAGGATGTGCTCCGCCTCAACGCCGATTCCGTCGTTGAACTCGACAAGGCCGCGGGGGACCCCGTCGACATCTATGTCAACGGACGCCGCATCGCGCGCGGGGAGTTGCTCGTCCTCAACGAGAACTTCTGCGTGCGCGTGAGCGAGATCCTCGAGACGCTCGACGGCTGAAACAGGCCGGCATCCGCTGGATCCAGATCGTTGGAGGGAAGAGACGCGCGGCGGAGCCGCGGGTACGACGGCGGCGCAGTTCGCAACAGCCAGGATGGCGCATGCGACGGTTCACTGGACACTTCCTCCTCCCTCTCCTTCTCGTCGCGCTGCACACCGCAACGGCGTATCCGGCCTCCGCGTCGGATGGATCGCTCGACGCGCCGCATGACGGGGCGCTGGTCACGCAGGACACCGCCACTCGGAGTGCGGATGCACCGCAGGAAGCGCAGCGATCCTCCGGGCGCCGGCTGTTCGGCGGTACCCGTCCGGTTGCGGGCGCTGCGGAAGCATCGGCACCCGGCCTCTCCGCGGGGCAGGGCCGGTCGTTCCTCGACGAGTTGCTTCCGACCGGCATTGCACTCGGCGCGACGCTTCTCGTCATCGTGCTCTCGCGCAGCGTCATTCGCCGCGCGGGCAACGGCATGGGTGGAGGGAAGCGCCCCGAGGGCGTCGTTGCGGTGCTCGCGCGATATCCGATTGCACGAGGCCAGCAGATCGTGCTCCTCAAGGTCGGCCGACGCGTGATCGTGACCCACCAGGGGCCGCAGGGCATGCAGCCCCTCAGCGAGTTCGCCACCGAGGCGGATGTCGCGGATCTCGTCGCGCGCTGCGAGGCGGGCTCGCGTGCGTCGGGACCGTTCTCGTTCGATGCGCTGCTGCGCCAGTCCGGCGGCAAGCTCGACGCGGCATCGTCGGTCGCGGCGCGGCCGAGCGCGGGACCGGTCCGCGAGGCGTTGCCTCCCTTCATGCGCGGTGCGGAGATCGAAACCGTCGATCTCACCCGCGCCCGCCGTGGAGGCGCGCGGTGATCGCGCTGCTCGCCCAGTCGGTGCTCGCGCAGGCCGGCGATGCGGCGGTCGCGTCGACGCAGGCGCTCGACGCGCTGAACCCGATCGGTGTCCTCGAGGATGCGTCGCGCAATGTGCCGGGATTCGAGGGCGGCCTGAGCGCCGCGCTCAACATCCTCGTGCTGCTCACCGTGCTCACGGTGGCGCCGGCGATCCTGATCCTCTGCACGAGCTTCACGCGGATGGTGGTCGTGCTCGGTCTGCTCCGGCAGGCGCTCGGCACCCAGTCGCTTCCGCCTTCGCAGGTCGTCGTCGGCCTTTCGGTTCTGCTCACCGCCGTATCGATGAGCGGAACCTTCGAGCGCATGTGGTCCGAGGGACTCGGGCCGTATGCGCGCGGCGAGCAGACCGACCAGATGGTCGCATGGGATCGCGCGAAGCAGCCGCTCCGCGATTTCATGATCGCGCAGATCGAGGCGGCGGGTAACACGCCGACCGTGCTGATGATGCTCGAGCACCGCGGCATCGATACGAGCGAGCCCGAGCGGCTCTCGTGGGATCGCGATGTCGACATGCTCTCGCTCGTCCCGGCGTTCGTGCTCAGCGAGCTCAAGGTCGCGTTCCTGATCGGATTCCGGATCTACCTGCCGTTCCTCGTGATCGACATGGTCATCTCGAGCCTGCTCGTCTCGATGGGCATGATGATGCTCCCGCCGGTCCTCGTCTCGCTCCCGTTCAAGCTGCTGCTGTTCGTGCTCGTCGACGGATGGACGCTCGTCGTGGGCGGGCTCCTCAGCGGCGTGATGGCGCCGATGGGAGGTCCGTGATGGATGCGGCGATGGGTGCGGATGCGATCGATGTCGTGCGCGAGGCGTTCGTGCTGATGCTCACGCTGGCCGCGCCGATCCTCGTGGTCGGTCTCGTGGTCGGTCTGGTCGTCAGCATCCTGCAGGCCGTGACGCAGATCCAGGAGCAGACGCTCGTGTTCGTGCCCAAGATCCTCGCCATGGTTGCGGTGACCGTGCTGCTCGTCTCGTGGATCGCCGAGCGGCTCATGGATTTCTCCACGGTGATGTTCACCTGGTCTCCGGCGGCAGGAGCATGACGGTGAATTCCATCGAGGCACTCTCCCAGCACCTGCTTCCGGCCGCACTGGTCGTGGCTCGCATCGCGGGGCTGGCGGTGCAGGGACCGGTGCTGTCGTCGCCTGCGCTCCCGGTGCGGATCAAGGCGCTGCTCGTGCTCGCCCTCGGACTCTCCGTGTATCCATCCGTGGCCGCATCCGCGGCGCTTCCCGCGTCGGCGTCGCTCGCGATGGCGGTGCCGCTCGTCGCGCTCGAGTTCGGCGTTGGCGTGTTCATCGGCTTCATGGCGTCGATGCCGCTCCTCGCGGCGCAGTTCGGCGGTCTGACGATGGGCCAGCAGATCGGCCTCGGATTCGCGCGCTTCTACAACCCGGCGATCGGCGACGAGTCGGACGCCCTCGAGCAGTTGCTCTTCTTCCTGGCGCTCGCGACCTTCATCGCGCTGGGGGGAATCGAGTCGATGTTCTCCTCGGTCGTGGCGAGCTTCGTGTCGCTTCCGGGTGGTGCGGTCCCCGCGATGATCGCGGGCACGGCGGACATCTCCGCGATCGGCGTGTTCACGGGCGCGCTCAGCGGCGCGTTCGAGATCGGACTTCGCGTCGCCGCGCCGCTCCTCGCGATCGTGTGCCTCGAGACGGTCGTCATGGGCTACCTGTCGCGGAGCGTGCCGCAGCTCAATGTGCTCTCGGTCGGCTTCCCCGTCCGAATCGTCGTCGGGCTCGGCGTCATCATCGCGTCGCTCGCCGCCATCGATGGCGTGCTCCGTGACGGAACCATCGGCGCGATCGACGAGATGCTCATCGCGAGCGGTGCCGTGGAGGTTTCCTCATGAACCGCGGGAGGCACCATGGCTGAGGATCTCGGCGAGGGAACCGAGGAAGCGACGCCGAAGCGCCGCCGCGAGGCTCGCGAGGAGGGCAACATCGCCCGCTCGCAGGATGCGTCGAGCGCGCTGCTCCTGCTCGGCTCGATGCTGATCCTCTCCGCCGGCCTCGAGCCCATGCTTGGCTCGCTCGCGATCTTCCTCGAGGACTCGCTGCGCAGCGAGGCGTACGCGTCGCTCCGCGCGGAGGACATCGCCGCACCCGTCATTCCCGCGCTCGTGCGTGCAGGACTCGCGGCGGCGCCGGTCGTGCTCGGCGCGATGACGATCGGGTTCCTCGCGCAGCTCTGGCAGGTGGGCTTCCTCGCCACGGGCAAGCCGCTCCAGCCCAAGTTCGAGCGGCTCGATCCGATGAAGGGACTCGGCCGCATCTTCGGCATGCAGGGGGTCGTCAAGACCACCATGGATGTCCTGAAGGTGCTCGTGGTCGCGTGGATCGCATGGAACCTCGCATCGCTCGCGCTGCCCGAGATCGCCGCGCTGCCCGGTCTCGACGCGATCGCGGGGCTGACCCGCGTCGGCTCGCTCGGCATGTCGCTGTCGATGCAGGTCGGTGCGGCGCTCCTCGTGCTCGGCATCCTCGACTACGCGTTCCAGCGCTACAAGCACGAACGCGACCTCCGCATGACGAAGCAGCAGGTGAAGGACGAGTGGAAGGAGTCCGAGGGTGACCCGAAGGTCAAGCAGCGCCGCATGCAGATCGCGCGTCAGGTCGCGATGCAGCGCCTGCAGACCGCCGTGCCGAAGGCGGATGTGATCGTGACCAATCCCGAGCACATCTCGGTGGCGATCCAGTACGACCCGGACACGATGGGTGCGCCGCGGATCGTGGCGATGGGCGCCGACCATCTTGCGTTCCGCATCAGGCAGATCGCGACGAAGCACAGGATTCCGATCGTCGAGCGCAAGCCTCTCGCGCGTGCGCTGTACGCGGGGGCGAAGGTAGGCCAGGAGATCCCGCCCGACCACTACAAGGCGGTGGCGGAGATTCTGGCGTTCGTGTACCGGTTGAAGGGCAAGGCGGTCGCCTGAGGCGACCCGGAGCTGAGGTGATCCATGGCGAGCCAGGGCGCAGCAACCGACGGAGTTCCCGCGATCTTCCACATGGTCGCGCGGCACAGGCACCTCATCGTGCCCTTGTCGTTCCTCGCGCTCGTCGGAGTGCTCGTGGTGCCGCTGCCTCCCGCGGCGCTCGACATGCTGCTCTGCATGAACATCGCCATCGGTGCCATCGTGCTGATGACGACGATCTACATGCGTCGGCCGCTCGACTTCAGCGTGTTCCCCGCGCTGCTCCTCGGCACGACGCTGTTCCGCCTCGTCCTGAACGTGGCCTCGACGCGACTGATCCTGTCGATCGAGTCGAAGGACCCCGTGCAGGCTTCGACCGCGGCCGGACATGTCATCAAGGCCTTCGCGAGCTTCGTCGCCGGATCGAACGCGATCGTCGGCGCGATCATCTTCATCATCCTCGTGATCGTGCAGTTCGTGGTCATCACCAAGGGCGCGACGCGCATGTCCGAGGTCGCGGCCCGCTTCACCCTCGACGCGATGCCGGGCAAGCAGATGGCGATCGACGCCGACCTCTCCGCGGGCACGATCGACGAGAAGGAGGCGCGGACGCGGCGCGACGAGATCTCGCGCGAGGCCGACTTCTACGGCGCGATGGACGGCGCCTCGAAGTTCGTGCGAGGCGATGCGATCGCGGGCATCATCATCACGCTCATCAATGTCGTCGGCGGATTCGCGATCGCGAAGCTCCAGCTGGGCTGGGACGCAGCCGATGCGATGAAGACCTTCATGCTGCTCTCGATCGGCGATGGCCTGGTCTCGCAGCTCCCCGCGTTCCTCGTCGCGATCGCCTCCGGTCTGATCGTCGCCCGGGCCGGCGGCGGAAAGACGGTCGGCGAGGAGATCCCGAACCAGCTCGCCTCGCAGCCGGCGGCGCTCTACCTCATCGGTGGATTCCTCGCCGTGCTCGCCT
>JBEAQW010000051.1:0-4285 GCA_041163725.1 Planctomycetota bacterium | reverse complement strand
TCCGTGATCGACACGCACTGCCACCTGACTTTCCCCGAATACGAGGGCCGCATCGAAACCGTCCTGGCCGAGGCTCGGGAGGCAGGGGTGCACGGAGCCATCACGATCTCGACCACCACGGACGATGCCGCGCGCGCGCTGGCGCTCGCTCGCGCGCACGAGGCCATCTGGTGCAGTGCGGGCGTCCACCCGCTCTACTCGGATCGGCCCGCCGACTGGGCGGCGATGCGCGGGGTGGGCCTCGACCCGAAGTGCGTTGCGTGGGGCGAACTTGGCCTCGACCGCCACTACTCGGAGCCCGATCAGCCCACGCAGCTTCGAGTCTTGGAGACTCAATTGGCTCATCTTGTGGCGTGGCGGTCCGAGGATCCGCGCCTGGACAAGCCCATCGTGATCCACTGCCGCGAGGCGTTCGACGAGCTGATCCCGATCCTCCGCGCCAGCGGCCTGCCCGCCGACCGGTTCGTGTTCCACTGCTTCACCGCTGGTCCGCGCGAGATGCGATTGCTGCTCGACTTCGGCGCCCATGTGAGCTTCACGGGGGTCGTGACCTTCCGCAACGCGCGCGACACGCAGGCTGCCGCCGAGATCGCGCCCGCGGATCGCGTGATGGTGGAGACCGATGCGCCGTTCCTGACGCCTGAGCCGCACCGGACCGTTCGCCCCAACGCCCCGAGGTATGTCATCCATGTCGCGGACCACCTCGCGACGCTCTGGGGCCGCGATGCCGCGGGGGTCCGAGCCCAGCTTGCCGCGAACGCAGAACGGTTCTTTGGGGTTTGCGTCGGATAAGCGCCGATCCAATACGCCGACAAGGCGGGCCTCGCGCACAAAGGTCCGAGAACAATGTCGGACATGAACTTCAGCGTTTGACGGCCTCGCGAGCACCATTTACCATGACCGAATGACTTCGTGAATTTTTGCACGAAGTCTCTGCACAGTTACCCGAGGCGTGCCTCGGTACACGGAGCTCTTCCAGAGATGAGCAGGTTCCTCTTCCCCCGATGGTCGAATCTTCTGCTTCCGACCATCATCCTCGCCGCGCTGACAATCCCCGTCTACGCGATCTTCTTCGTCGCATACGGCCTGAGCCCGAAGACGCTCGAGGTTGGCTACCAGCCGACGCAGCCCGTGCCGTTCAGCCACAAGCTGCACGCGGGTGATCTCGGCATGGACTGCCGCTACTGCCACATCTCGGTCGACAAGGCCGCGCATGCGAGCGTGCCCGCGACGCAGACCTGCATGAACTGCCACACGCAGATCCGGCCCGAGAGCCCGAAGCTCGCGGCGGTGAAGGAAAGCTACGCGACGGGTCTGCCGGTCGAGTGGACGCGCATCCACAAGCTTCCAGACTTCGCGTACTTCGATCACAGCGCCCATGTGAACCGCGGCGTGAGCTGCGTCGAGTGCCACGGCCGCATCGACACGATGGAGGTCGTCTACCAGAAGTCACCGCTCTCGATGGGCTGGTGCCTCGAGTGCCACCGCAATCCCGACAACGCGCTGCGCCCGGTCGGCGAGATCACGAATCTCGCGTTCGACAAGGAGAGCCTGAGCGCCGAGGAGCGCGCGAGCCTCAAGGACATGTTCCACATCAACCCGAGCGAAGACTGCTCGACCTGCCACCGCTGACCGCACGGCAACAGCAAGGGACACTCGATGCACCAATCACGCACCGGCTGCGACACCAAGAACCACGACGCGGAGACCATCCTCGCGCGTCCCGACTACTGGCGCAGCGCCGATGATCTCGAGAAGACGCCGGAGTTCCGCGAGCTCATGTCGCGCGAGTTCGGACCGAACGCGCAGGAGCTCGCCTCGGGCGAGGATCGCCGGACCTTCATCAAGCTGATGGGCGCGGGATTCGCGCTCGCCGGACTCGCCGCCTGCCGGCGCTGGCCCGACACCAAGATCGTTCCCTTCGCGCAGGGACAGGCCGGCCGCTCCGCGGGTGTGCCCGTCCACTACGCGACCTGCGTCGAGGTCGGCGGCATCTCGTGGCCGGTCCTCGCGAAGAGCTACGACGGTCGCCCGATCAAGCTCGACGGCAACCCGTCGCTTCCGTTCGCATCCGGTTCGAACGCCGTCATCCAGTCGCGCGTGCTCGAGCTCTACGACCCGGACCGCAGCCGCTCGCTGACGAAGCAGGGGAATCCGAGCACCTGGACCGACTTCGCCTCGTGGTGCGGTGCGGCCGCGTCGCGGTTCAAGGCGAGCGGCGGCGCGGGCCTTGCGGTCCTCGTCGACGAGAGCATGAGCCCGACGCTCGACGACATGAAGTCGCGCTTCCTCGCGCTCTATCCGAAGGCCCGCTGGGCGTCGTGGAACCCGATGGCCGCCGATTCGGCGATCGCCGCGGGCGTCGCCGCGTTCGGCAGCCCGTTCATCGCGATGCCGTCGCTCGATGCCGCGAAGGTGATGCTCGTCCTCGACGCCGATCTCTTCGGCTGTCCCGCGACCGGCGTGGCGCATGCGCGCGCGTGGGCCAAGGGCCGCCGCATCGAGGAGAGCGATCCCTCGAAGCAGACGCAGTCGCGCATGTATGTCGCCGAGCCTTCGGTCACGGTGACCGGCATGAGCGCCGACGAGCGCTTCGCCCTCCGCCGCAGCGACATCCCCGTCCTCGCGGCGCTCGTCGCGAAGGAACTCGGCGTCGCGGGTGGCGAGGCGCTGGCCTCGACTTCGCGCGCGGCCGAACTGCTCGACGCGCACGGCAAGGAGATCTTCGCGCAGCTCGTCGCCGACCTGAAGTCCGCCGGCGGCTCGGCCGTCGTCGTCGCGGGTCCGATGCAGGACCCCGCGACCATCGCGCTCGCCGCGGCGATCAACGAGAAGCTCGGTTCGGTCGGCACGACCGTCTCGTACTTCGCCGGTCCTTCGGTCGGTTGCGCTGCGCAGCTCGCGCAGCTTGCGGGCGACATGTCGGCCGGCTCGATCGAGACGCTGGTCATGCTCGGCGGCAACCCGTCCTACGACGCGCCCGCCGACCTCGACTTCGCCGGCCGGCTCTCGAAGGTCAAGGAGGTCGTCCACCTCTCGTTCTACGCGAACGAGACGAGCAGCGGCTCCGCCTGCACCTGGCATGTTCCCGCCGCGCACAGCCTCGAGTCGTGGGGCGATGGCCGCGCGATCGATGGCTCGATCGTGGTGCAGCAGCCGCTCATCCTGCCGATCATCGACAGCGAGCAGGGCGGTCGCAACGCCCTCGAGGTGCTCGCGCTCCTCACGGGCGACGAGCAGACCTCGAGCTACGAGATCGTGCGCCGCGCGCACATGAAGGTCAGCGGCCTCTCCGGCACCGCCTTCGAGTCGTGGTGGCGCGAGAACCTCGACCGCGGCTATGTCGAGGGCACCGCGATGAAGGCCTCGGCCGTTCCCGCGGTCAACTCGACCGCGATCGCCTCGCTCGCATCCGCGGCCGCCGGGCTCGTCGGCGGCAAGGACGCGATGGAAGTCGCCTTCCTCTTCGACGGGAAGGTCGCCGACGGCCGCTTCGCGAACCTCGGCTGGCTGCAGGAACTCCCCGATCCCGCCACCAAGATCACCTGGGACAACGCGCTACTCATGGCTCCGGCCACGATGCGCGCGGCCGGCCTCGCCAACGGCGATGTCGTCAAGGTCACCGCGGGCGGCGCGTCGATGGAGGCCGCCGCCTGGGCGCTGCCCGGACACGCGGAGCACTGCGCGTCGATCGCCCTCGGCTACGGCCGTGGCGAGGTCGCCGGTCGCATCGCGGCGGGTGCTGGCTTCAATGCGTACGCGTTGCGCACGGTCGCGGGCCTCGGCATGGCGAAGGTCACCGTCGCCAAGACCGGCGGAACCTACTCGTTCGCCCACACGCAGGACCACGGCGCCGCCGACGCGCTGATCGCGAATGTGCCGACCGACGGCATCCAGGAGCGCCTCCCCGCGCTCGTCCGCGAGTCGAGCCTCGAGAACTACAAGGCGCATCCCGACTTCGCGCGCCATGTGGGGCATGTCGCGCACCGTCTCTCGATGTGGGAGGAGTCGAACCTCGACGGCGCCCGCTACCGCTGGGCGATGACCATCGACCTCTCCGCGTGCACCGGCTGCAGCGCGTGCGTCGTCGCGTGCCAGGCGGAGAACAATGTCCCCATCGTCGGCAAGGCGATGGTGGCTCGCGGCCGCGAGATGCACTGGATCCGCATCGACCGCTACTTCAAGGGGTCGAGCGTCGACACGCCCTCGGGCTTCGCCGTGCAGCCGATGACCTGCCTCCACTGCGAGAACGCGCCGTGCGAGCAGGTGTGCCCGGTCGCCGCGA
>JBEAQW010000050.1:0-3126 GCA_041163725.1 Planctomycetota bacterium | reverse complement strand
GGCGAGTGGCGGGTGGTCGTGCCGACCGAAGGCGAACTCGACCCGCTCCGCCGGTCGCTGCTCGTCGTGCGCGGCGGCGTCATGCCGAGCGCCCTCCACCATCTGCGGCTGAAGTCGGCGCGCGACTGCGTGCGGACCTTCTTCGAGGGCATGACGGACTGGAACGGCCGCGGCCGGGGATTCGCGATCTCCGCGCTCGACCTGAGCGACATTCCCGAGGGCCTCCGCGACACCGAAGGCGAGCTCGTCGCGGGACTGCTCTGCCGCACGCTGCACCGCACCGGGTTCGTCGGGCTGCAGGGGATCTCGGACGACCCGCTCAACCGCGATCCCGTGGTGCTCTTCAGCTCGCCGGCGGGTTCGATCGTCGTCGCGCCGAGCGGTCCCGAGGCGGACGCGCCGTTCCAGTTCGACGGCGCGACCATCGACGCGATCTGGCGCGTGGAGTACGAGACCACCGGGCTCGCGGCCGCGCTCGACGTCCCGCCAGGCGTGATTCCGACGGGTCCGTACTTCACGATCAGGCACTGGGTGTGGGAGATCGCTCCGAAGCTGCGCACGCGCATGTCCCTCGTCGACATGGAGGTGTGGCAGTTCTTCGCGGTCGTCCTGGCGATCGCGTGCGCGGGCGCGATCGCCCGCGCCGTCGCGCGGCCGCTCGCGCGCGTCGCGATGCGCGCGTCCCGATCGGTCTCCGACGCGAGGCGGCAGGCGACCCAGCACTCGCTGACGTTCCTCTTCGCCGTGCTCCTTCTCCTGCCCATCCCCGCGTATCTCGGAGTTCCTCGCTGGTACATTGAGGTGCTCGGCCCCGTCGTCGAGACGCTCGTGATCGTCAGCCTCGCGATCCTCGCGTGGCAGGCCGCCGGCGTCGCCTGCGAGTACCTGATGCGCGTCGCGACCCGCAGCGCGAGCGCCGGCGACGACCTCGCCGTGAGCCTGCTGCTCGGCTGCCTGCGGCTGGGCGTGATCGTCGCCGCGTTCCTCGGGATCGCCGCGGCCTGGTCGATCTCGGGCACGCACCTGCTCGCGGGCCTCGGAATCGGCGGCGTCGCCCTCGCGTTCGGCTCGCAGAACACCATCTCGCACTTCTTCGGGGCGGGGACGATCATCGCCGACCGGCCGTTCGGCGCGGGCGACTGGATCCAGACGCCGATCGCCTCGGGCGTCGTCGAGCGCGTGGGATTCCGGTCGACGCGCGTCATCGCCGCCGACGGGACCGTGGTGACGGTGCCCAACGGCGTGCTCGCCGGGATGAGCATCGTGAACCTCGGCAAGCGCCGGCCGCGGCCCATGAGCGTGAACTTCCTCGTGATGCAGGGCGCGACGCTCGAGAAGGTCGAGCGCCTCATCGCCGCGCTGCGCGAGCGGCTCCGCAGCGACGCGCGGTTCCTCCCCGACCGCAGCGCGCTCGGCGTCTCCGGCATCGCCGCGAACGGCATCCAGGTCCAGTGCAACGCCACGCTCAGCGTCGCGAACGACCGCGAGGAGGCCGACGCCCGGCATGCGTTCCTCGTGGACCTGCTGGCCGCCGCGGACAGGGAGGGCCTGGGGCTCGGGCCGCAGTTCGCGCGGCTCGATCCGCAGCCGTGACCTGAACGGACGCATTTCCACGGAATCCGAAGCACCATGCCAGCCAACGCACCCTTCCCGCGTCCGCGCCCGTTCGTCCTGTCCTCGGCGCTCTGCGCGGCGGCGCTTGTCGCGCTCGGTGGATGCCACGCCGCGAAGGACGCGCTTCGGGCGGACTTCACCGACTTCAACACGATCCTGCAGACGAGCGAGACGCAACAGATGCTGCTCAACCTCGTGCGCCTCCACTACCGCGAGTCGCCGCTCTTCATGCAGGCGGGCTCGCTGACCGCGTCGTACGAGAGCAGCGTGTCCGCGAACTCGAGCGGTTCGTTCCAGCGGGGCGACCCGACCGTCCTCGGCGCGGGCGCGAGCTTCACCTTCGCGTCGCGGCCGACGATCTCGTACACGCCGGTCGAGGGCAAGTCGTACGTGCAGCAGTTCATGGCCGAGATCACGCCCGAGACCTTCGCGCTCCTGCTGCACGCGGGCTGGCCCGTGCGGACGGTCGGCGAGCTGATCGTCGCGGAGGTGACGCTCCCCTCGGGCGAACGGCTGGTCGGGCATGCGGATGCCGCGAGCTACGCGCAGTTCACCGACTTCCTGGGCGAGCTTCAGCGGGCGGAGTCCGCCAACACGCTGCAGTGGGCGAAGCGCGCCGACGGCGGGATCGACTGCGTGACGGACACCATCCGGATCGGCCTCGAGCGGTTCCGCTTCCGCTCGCTGTTCTCGGCGATGTTCGTGGCCGCGCGGAACATCGACACGCCCGAGGCGCGCGAGGACTGGACGAAGCCGACCTCGAGGGCCAGGCGGCTCGACATCCGCGTCGGCGAGAAGCGGCCGGACGACGCGCTGGTGGCGGTCGAGTACGCGGGCTCGTGGTACAGCATCGCGAACGACGACATCGCCTCGAAGGACATGCTCGCGCTGCTGCTGCAGCTGTCGCGGATCCAGGCGGGTCCGTCGGCGCCGGCGCCGATCGTCACGCTTCCCGCGCGTTGACAGGGCGCGAGGTTCCGCGCGCGGCCGAGGGCCTCGGCGAGGATCTTGAAGAGCCTGCGGTCGATCGCCGGAAGTGCGCGCCGGGCGTTTCCTCGGGGTAACCGCGTCCTGTTGGATCAGGTGATGACCAGGTCTCTTTCCGGCTCGGCCACATCGACGAGCGCACGGTCGGCGAACCGCTGGTTTGACGGTGACGGCCGCCGTCTCCGGGCGCGACCCGTCGCGGAACAAGCGGCTCGCCTCGAGGAATTCCGCCCGCGGGACTGGTCCGTCGCCCATCTGTCGCCACACTCGGGTCATGCCGCAGGCCTTGCTGTCCAACCTTCGCCGAGCACCCCGATGACGATGCGGGCCGTTCTTGCGATGTCTCTCGTCGCCGCGTCGGCGGCATCGGCCGCGCCTATCGCGCCGCCCGTCGTGACTTCGACGGGGCAGGGGCCGGTCGCACTCGCGTCGGGGGCGTTTCCGGCGTGCGAGTTGAGTGGCATCGCGTGGCTCGGGGGCGATGCGTACCTCGCGGTCGGTGACAACGGCGCGGCCTCGCTCTGG
>JBEAQW010000049.1:0-8018 GCA_041163725.1 Planctomycetota bacterium | reverse complement strand
TCGGTCGTTCAACCTGAGGGCTCTCGTGGGAGCCGGGAACGAGCGGCCCACACTGAGAGGATCGTTCGATGCACGCTTCCAGCACCCACTCCATGCTTCGTCCGCTCGCCGCGTTCACGGCAGCCGCCGTCGCGCTCGGCGCGGGCGCCGACACGATCACGGTCTGTCCCGACGGCTCGTGCGACTTCACCGATCCGATCGCCGCGGTGGACGCCGCGGTCTCGGGCGATGTCGTCGAGATCGCGGCGGGTGTCTATCCGCTCGCCTCGACGATGCTGCTCTACGGAAAGAACCTCACGATCCGCGGCTCGGTCGACGCCGATGGGCGTCCCGCCACCGTGCTCGACGGCCAGGGTGCGCGGACCGTGTTCTCGGCGGTCTCCACCATCGAACAGAGCCGCCTTGAGAATCTCGTCCTCGCGAACGGGCGCGCCGACTACGGCGGCGGCGTCTTCCTGAGCGGCGTGGACCTCGTGTTCCAGAACTGCCACCTCCGCGACAATGTCGCCAACTGGCAGGGTGGCGCGATCTTCCTGAGCGGATCGACCGCCCCGACGCTGATCGACTGCAGGATCACCGGAAACTCCAGTGGAAACAGCGCGTTCCCCGGATCGGGCCGCGGTGGCGCGGTCTCGGTCGGAAACGGCACACTCACGCTCGTCGGCTGCTCGGTCAGCGGGAATTCGGCGGACAGCCACGGCGGCGCCCTCCTTCTGACGAGTTCGAGCACCGTGGTGCTCGAGTCAACGCGCGTCTGCGGCAACATGGCTCCGACGAGCCCGCAGATCCACCTGAACGCCGGCGGCGGCACCGTCGACGAGCGAACGGGCGCCTGCATCTCCGACGACTGCGGCGATTGTCCCGCCTGCCCCGCCGATCTGACCGGCGACGGCGTCGTGGGCGCGCCCGACCTCGCAACGATGCTCGTCGCCTGGGGAGGCTGCGGCAAGGCGTGCCCCTCCGATCTCGATGGGGACGGCATGGTCGGCGCGGCGGATCTGACGATCCTGCTGTCCTCGTGGGGTATCTGCGACTAGACGGTCGCACGCCATGCAACCGATGGAACGCGCGCCGGACCGAACGGACCCGGTGCGTGTTTCGTTGAGGGTGCCTGGATCGACGGCGCTCAGCCGCCCCACGCACCGAGCAGGATCGTGAGGTCGGCGGCACCGACGAGCCCATCGCCGTCGAGGTCCGCAGGCCCACCGCCCTGGCCCCATGCGTCGAGCAGGACCGCGAGGTCGGCCGCGTTCACGACGCCGTCGCCATTGAGATCCCCGATGAGCTCGCACTCGTCGGGAGCACCGTTGCCGTTGGCGTCACCGCTCGATCCGCCGGCGATGTCGCACTCGTCGAGCGTCTGGTTCGCGTTGCAATCCTGGCCGAGGGTTCCATCCGAGCCGACCGCCCGCACAAGCAGGTCGTGGTACGGCCACGGCATCAGCCCGCCGGCGGTGAGGTTGTTGAGATCGACGAAACCGCCGATCGCGTAGGCGATCCAGCCACGACCACTGTGCGGCTCGTCGACATCGATCGCGATCGGCTTCGCGCTCGACCAGAGGTCGTAGAAGTGGACTCCGACGAAGAATGAGGTGCCGGCCGGACCGACATAGGTCGGCGGGATCGCGACCACATTCAGGTTGTCGCTCGGGAAGTCGATCTTCATCGACCGCGTGTCGACGGTGACGAGGACCTGTGCGTCGCTCGGATCGCCGTCGCCGTTCGGATCACTCCAGAGGACCACTTCCGCCGGGAGATCGGGATAGGTGTCGCCCCACACGACCTCGATCGCGGAGATCCACTCGCCGCCGGCGAGCACATTGAACTGGTTCATCCACGCGAAGTCGAGCTGCGAGGCACCGGCGAAGAAGATGTTCGCCTCCTGCGCGCCGTCGTCGTACTGGTACCGGACGGGAGCGGCCGGTTCGCCGAACTGGCACTCGTCGGGAATGCCGTCGCCGTTGCAATCGGCGCTCGCGAAGGTCGCGATGTCGATGGGATCAAGCACACCATTCCCGTTGCAGTCCTCGCACTCGTCGGGCACGCCGTTCGCGTTCGCATCGGTGTCGTAGCCCGAGGTGATGTCGCACGCATCGAGGATCGCATTGCCGTTGCAGTCAGCGTCGACGAGCTGCGCATCGTCGGGAATCCCGTCGACGTTGCAGTCATTGGCCGCGAGCTGGCACTCGTCGGGAATCCCGTCGACATTCGCGTCGGCGCTCGTGCCCGCCGCGATCTCGAATCCGTCGACGATACCGTTCCCGTTGCAGTCCTCGCACTCGTCGGGCACGCCGTTCCCGTCGAGATCGGCGCTGGCTCCCGTGGAGATGTCGCAGGCGTCGGGCAGGCCGTTGGCGTTGCAGTCCGTTCCCGCGCCGCTCATCCGCGCGCGCATGACCCAGGTGTTACCGAAGAGCAGGTTGTTGATCGTTCCGAACTCGATCGCGCCCGAGGTGAGGTCGTTCGGATCGATCGGTGCGACCGCACCGATGCCCCAGCTGCGATCCGGCACGGGGACTCCGTCGATATCGAGCGTCGCGGGGAAGTCGGCGTCGGTCACCGCGACGGTGAATCCCACGAAGAAGCTCGCGCCGTTGTCGCCGACATCGACGGCGGGAACGGGCACGACCGACCGCACATCCGTCTGCGTGACGACCGCGGTGCCCGACCAGAGCACCTGCGCGTCGGCGGGATTGCCGTCGCCGTTCGGATCGGTCCATACATACGCACCGACCTCCGTGCCGATCGGCATGATGCCCCAGAGGACCTCGATCCCGACGACCTTGTCGGCGCCGTCCTCGACATTGAAGCGGTTGAGCCACGCCATGTACGGCTCGTCCGCGCGCCACGCGATGCGCGCCCAGCCGTTGTCGTAGAAGAGATCGCTCGAGACGCCGAGCTGGCACTCGTCGGGTACGCCGTCGCCCTGGCAGTCGAACGACACGCCTCCGGCGATGTCGCACGCGTCGGCGACGCCGTTGCGGTTGCAGTCGGGGTCGCACTGGTCGGGGATGCCGTTGCCATCGCAGTCGTTTCCGACAAGCTGGCATTCGTCGGGCTGGCCGTTGCCATCGCAGTCGGAGCTCGTGCCGGCGGCGACATCGCACCCGTCGGGAAGCGCGTTGCCGTTGCAGTCCGCGAGCGCGTAGCTTCGGAGGAGATCATCCGTGTCGGCGAATCGGTCGAGCACGCGCACCTCGTCGACCGCACCGCGGAGGAACTGGTTGAGCGCGCTCGCCGCGTTCGAATGTGCGCCGATGAGGAGCGGCCCGCCATTGGCGAAGTGCCCCGGACCGGGCGCATCGATCGTCTCGAAGCTGCCGTTCACGCCGAAGCGGACCCGCCGGGCCGCGGCGTCGTACGACACCGACACATGATGCCAGTCGGTCGACGACACCTGCAGGTTCGATACGACCGCCCAGGTCGCGCTGCCCGTACCGAAGAGCAGCATGAGTTCACGGCCCGTGTAGCCGGAGGTCTTGCCGTAGGTCGCTGCGAGCCCGGTGAAGTCGCCGCCCTTCTGGACGAGAACCGCGTAGTCGAGCCCCGAGTCGCCCGCGCCGATCACCTTCTTCTGCACGAGGAACTGGCGCTGGTTCGCGCTGCTCGTGTCGGAGATCTGATCGAGGCGGATCCACGCCTCGATGGTGAAGTCGCCGCCGGCCATCGTGAGCGCGCCCGTCGAGTCGCCGATGCTCGCATAGCCCACACCGCCGAGCTGCACGGCACGCGCGTTCGGCGCGCTGGTTCGGGGCACGGTGGGAAGCGCCGTGTCGGCGATCGAACCCGTGCCGGACAGCGTGCCATTCAGTCCGTTCGGACCCGAGTCGAGCGCCGTCGTCCCCTTCCCCTCGAACCGCCAGTGCGCAACCGGCGGGAGGCCCGCGATGTCCAGCGCGTCGTCGACTCCGTTTCCGTTGCAGTCGGTGAAGGCGAGAAACAGGGACGGAAGCAGCGCGGCAGCCAGCATCGAGGGCAGTTCTCCAGCCCGGACAGTCCCACCGTCCAGTCGGGAGGTGTGCGTCGGGCGACGGGGTTGGACACGGATCATCCGTCCGCGACCGTACGCGGACCACTCCAACCTACCCGAACCCCCCAAGAAGGCAACGACTTTCCAGAAATACAGGCGGATCGCAAGTGCACGGACGCCTGTCGAAACCCGTCAGCACGGGCCCCAGGCCACCAGCAGCGCGGCCAGGTCGTTCGCGTCGGTCACGCCGTCCCCCGTGACATCACCCGTCGCCGAACCCCACGCGTCGAGGAGCGTCGCGAGATCGGCGCTGTCGACCGCACCGCTCCCATCGAGGTCGGCGGGGCAAGGCGGCGCGACGCCGAAGTCGTAGGTGACCCTGTAGGTCACGAGGCCACCCGCCGACCACTCGATCACGCCTTCGGGATCCTCGGTCCGCGTGAGCTGCGCGAGCGCACCGAGCGTGATCGTGCCGCTGCCGATCCACGGCGCGAGCTCGGCGGGCTGCGCGTACTCGACGATCGCTTCGTCGGCATCGAGATAGAGCGTCGCCACGGGCTTTCCCGTGTTGTCGACCATGACATCGAGGCTGGTCGATGTTTCCGCGATCGGAGTGCCGTCGGCGAATGCGTAGTCGGCCCAGAGCGCGGCCGTCGCGTGCACCATGCCGCCAGCGCCGTTGGTGACGGACTCGGCGAAGAGCATCGTCGAGAACTCGAGCTTCACGAAGTTGAGCACGCGCGTGCCGCCGAGCGTGTCGAACCGATCCAGCTCGATCACATGCTCGTTCACGGGTCCGCCGGGGCCGGAGAGTCCGCCCTCCTGCACGATGGTGTCGGCGTGGGCTCGGGCGGCGAGCAACGCAACGGCGCATGCAACGAGACCCGCGCGGCAGGAGACCACTGCGAGGCGGTGGCGTTCGTGGATGGGGTCGATCGACATCGCTGGTCTCCTTCGTGGCGGCCCGACGATGGGCCCGACCAGAGGCTACACGGTGTTCATGCCCACGCGAGCGCCATCTCGCCGAATCGCGTGCATGCGCGGCGGACGCGCACGGGAACGGACCACCCCCCCGCCGCCCGCGGTATCCTCGCGACGCGTGGCCGATCGCCCCCAATCGCTCTCCGAACCCAATCCGAGTTTCCTGCTCCGATACCTCGTGAAGCGGGCGAGGTTCGCGACGCCCCTCCTGTCGGGCAGGCCGGCGGTCACCTACGCGTGCTACCGCACCGCGAGCACCGCGGTCCACCATGCGATTCGTCGCGCGGGTCTCGGCGTCTCGGTGAAGGCGCACATGCTCGCACCGGGGAACATGGTCGGGCGCGTCCGCGAGCGGCAGTCGTTCGCGCATGCGGGGAGATCGATCCCGAAGTCATGCCATGTGGGCGACTGGGCCGTGCGCCGGGGCATCCTCGAGCCAGGACGCGAGGCCGACTTCGTGGTGCTGCTGAGGGATCCATGGGCCGTCGCGCACAGCCTGTTCGTGCTCGCGATCGCGCAGCGCGACACGGTGTTCGCGACGCCGCCACGCGACGCCGGCGAGCGTGCGCAGCTCGTCGACCGCGCCGAGGCGATCCTCTTCGGCGAGTTCCCGCGCGACATCATGGTGCGATGGATCCGCGAGGACCTTCGCCCCGCGCTCGGCTGGAACCCGCTCGCCGAATCCTTCGATCTCGATCGAGGCGCGAGCGGCTACGAGCACGGCCCATGGCGCATCCAGCTCATGCGCGCCGACATCCCCGACGAACGGAAGTCCGACGCGCTGCGCGCCTTCTTCCGCAGGCCATCCATCTCGGTCGCGCCGAAGAACGCGGCGCTCAGCCATCGGCACACCCGCTCGGAGATCGCGGACATCGCGCGCGAGGCGATCGCACGGCGGCCCCACGAGGTCGCTGCGCTGCTCGATGACGAGGTCTGCCGGCACTTCTGGTCCGATCGTGAGCGCGGGTCGATGCACGCCCGATGGACCGCCACGCAGCATGCATGAACGCACCATGGATACGGACGCCACACAGCTCCTCTGGAACACGGTCGATGCGGAGTTCTGCCGCTGGCTCGGGGCCGACGACGCGGCGCTCGATGCCGCGCTGATCGACTCGTCGTCCGCGGGGTTGCCCTCGATCGCAGTCGCACCGTCGCAGGGCCGGATGCTCCATGTGCTCGCGCGCTCGATGGGTGCACGACGCATCCTCGAGATCGGAACGCTCGGTGGCTACAGCACGATCTGGCTCGCGCGCGCGCTGCCGTCCGACGGCGAGCTCGTCTCGCTCGAGATCGATCCGCGTCACGCGGAGGTCGCGCGCACGAACATCGCGCGCGCCGAACTCGCCGGGAAGGCGCGCGTCATCGTCGGTTCCGCGCTCGACACGCTCGACGCCATGATCCACCGCGGTTCCGAACCTTTCGACTTCGTGTTCATCGATGCCGACAAGGAGAACTCCGCGAACTACCTCGAGCGCGCGCTCGCGCTCACGCGGGCCGGAGCCGTGATCGTCGTCGACAACATCGTGCGCCGCGGCCGGGTGATCGATCCGGCGACGGGCGATGCGAGCGTCGATGGCGTGCGCACGATGCTCGAGCTCGCGGGCCGGCATCCGCGGCTCTCCTCTGCAGGCGTCCAGACCGTCGGCGCGAAGGGCTACGACGGCTTCCTGATCGCAACGGTCGTGCAGTCGGCGGAGGCGGCGGCGTCCGAGCCCGTGCCGCTGCCGATTCCGACCTCCATCGCGCGATGCAGGCTCCGCCGCTGGCAGGCGTCCGACAGGCGGAGCCTCGTGCGTCACGCGAACGACGAGCGCGTCTCGCGCATGCTCTTCGACCGCTTTCCCTTCCCCTACACCGAGGCCGATGCGGACCGATGGCTCGCGATCGCGACGGGCGCCGGCGACGACCTCCACCTCGCGATCGAACTCGACGGCGAGGCGATCGGCGGAATCAGCGCGGTGCGCGGCGGCGATGTGCAGCGCTTCACGATCGAACTCGGGTACTGGCTCGGCGAGTCCCACGCGGGGCGCGGCATCATGACCGCAGCGGTGCACGCGCTCTGCGATGCGCTCTTCGCGCACACCGAGACCGAGCGCATCGAGGCCGGCACCTTCGCAACGAATCCCGCGTCTGCCCGTGTGCTCGAGAAGGCGGGATTCACCTGCGAAGGCACGCGGCGGCGCGCCTACTGCAAGAACGGGAAGTTCATCGACGGTCTCGCCTTCGCACGCGTGCGCGCGTGAGCCGCCATCGCTCATGTCCCGCAGAAGGTGCAGTAGCCGGTGAAGTCCGGCGGCGGCGGCTCGGTGTACACCGTGTGTCCCGGCTCGGGATCGAACGGACGCCTCAGCGCAGCGACGAAGTCGTGGAACGGACCGAGGTCGCCGCACTCGGCGGACGCGAGCACCTCCTCGACGCGGTGGTTCCGCGGGATGACGGCGGGGTTCACCGCGCGCATGCGACGAAGGGTGTCCTCGGGCGTGCTCCGCCCGCCACCAAGCCGTTCAAGCCAGCGCGGCAGCCAGTCGCCGAGGCCCTCCGGCTCGCGGCCTTCGGACAGCGCACGGAAGGTCGTCGTGAAGTCCGCCCGACGCTCCGCCATCGCCGAGAGCAGGTCGCGCACGAGTTCGAGGTCGCCGGGCGCCTCGCCCTCCATCCCGAGCTTCGCCTTCATTCCAGAGAGCCAGTGCGACCGGTACAGCGGCGCGAAACCATCGAGCGCCTCGTTCGCGAGCGCGACCGCGGTGGTCTCGTCCTCCGAGAGCAGCGGCACGAGCGCCTCGGCGAAACGCGCGAGATTCCACTGGATGATCGCAGGCTGATGCGCGAACCGATAGCGTCCGTGATGATCGATCGAGCTGAACACCGTGTCGGGGTGGTAGCCGTCGAGGAAGGCGCACGGTCCGTAGTCGATCGTCTCGCCCGATACGAGCGTGTTGTCGGTGTTCAGGACACCGTGCACGAAGCCCACGCACTGCCACCGGGCCACGAGTTCCGCCTGCCGTGCGATCACGGCTCGAAGGAACGCCGCATGCCGGTCGGTCGCGTCGACCAGTCCCTCGTC
>JBEAQW010000048.1:0-6289 GCA_041163725.1 Planctomycetota bacterium | reverse complement strand
CGGTCGATGTCGTGGTCGACTTCTCGAGCGAAGCGGGTGCGAGGCAGGCACTCGAGCTCGCCCTCGCCGAGAAGGCGGCGCTGCTGACCGGTACGACGGGGCTTCCGCCCGCGTTCCTCGCGGAGCTCGAGCGCGCATCGCGGTCGATCGCGGTGCTGGTTGCGCCCAACACCTCGCTCGGTGTGGCGGTGACGCGCCGGCTCGCCCGCCTTGCGGCCGAACTCCTCGGCCCGTCGGGCTGGGCGGTCGACATCGTGGAGAGCCACCACGACCGCAAGAAGGATGCGCCGTCGGGCACGGCGCTCGCGCTCGCCGACGCACTCGAATTGGGCGGAATGCCCGTGGATTCCTCGAGAATCCATGCGATCCGCGCCGGCGACACGGTGGGCGAGCACGAGATCCGTCTGGCGGGTCCGTCGGAGCGCATCCACCTCATGCACCAGGCGGTGACGCGCGACCTGTTCGCCGCCGGCGCGCTCAGGGCGGCGCGGTGGCTCGGCGGTCGACCCGCCGGCCGCTACTCGATGGACGATGTGCTCTCGTAGCCGCCGTGCGTAGCGGGAAAGCAACAGCCAGCCGACGAAGCGGCTGGCCGTTGGAGCGATGTTCGGTTGTGGATGCGACGCGATCAGGCCGCGTGACGGTGATCGCCCTGCTCGGGGTTGTCGCCAGAATGGCCCGTGTTCGAGGGAGCGTCGTGGCGCTCGCGCCAATCCTCGGCACGACCGCCGAGGTTGAGCTCGCTCGGCATGGTCTTCCGGTATCCGAGCTTCCGGATCACCTCGAGCACATCGGTCCAGGTCGGGAACGACTTCCCGTTCGAACGCTTGAACGCGTCGATGGCCATGAGGAACAGGAACTGCTCCTTGCTCATCTCGCCTTCCTCGGCGCTCTTCACGAAGTCGGTGAGCCGACGGCCGGGTCCGCGCCGACGCTCGAGATTCGTGGGTGAAGCACCCTCGAGATTGCGGCGGTCGATGCCGAGACGGCGGTCGACGACATTGCCCTCGCGGGGATCCTGAGCCTTCTTCTCGCCTGAGCGACGGTCGTTCGTTTCGTCTGCCATGGAACCTCCGAGCCCGGAATGGGACCGCGGTCGGCGCGATTCCGCACCACCGCTACACTGCGCCATCGGCCTCCCAGGGACCCGACTTCAGCCTTCCCTCCAAGTCGGCCGGAAGTCGCTCCGCAAGGGGTCGGACCTCCCCCCGCTCGCAAACCCGACGCCTCCCGTCCCGTGACCAACACCCCGTCGACCCCCTTCAACCTCCCGCGATTCGCCCTCGGCTGGCTGCTTCCCGGGCTCGGACAGATCGCCGGGGGAAACCGCCGGCGCGGGCTTCAGGCGATGGCGGGCGTGCTGTTCCTCTTCGTCAGCGGCATCCTCGTCGGAGGCATCGACTGCGTCGATAGCAAGGAGGACCGGCTGTGGTTCTTCGGGCAGGCCGCGTGCGGGCCGATCACCTTCGCGGTGGACCAGGCGAACTCGATGCTTCTGAAGAGCGGGCGCGCCGCGCCGCTCGTCGAGATGCCCTCGCCGCGCCCCGACATGAAGGGACCGCAGATGAGCACCTTCAAGGGCCTCGCGCACGCCAACGAGTTCGGAACGCTCTTCGTGTTCCTCGCCGGCCTGCTGAACCTCTGCGTGATGCTCGATGCGGGCGCACGCGAGCCCGACAGCGATGGTCAGACCAGCGGCCGACGCTCCGGCGAAGGAGCGACGCAGTGATCAAGCTCCTCGCGTGGACGCCTTTCCTCCAGCCGGCCCCCGGCGTCGAGCGCTGGTGGTGGCTGCTCATCATCCCGACCGCGCTCGGAATCTCGATGGCCTACAAGGCGATCCGCGTCGGGTCGCCGTCCGAGTGGCCGAAGGCGGTCGGTGCGATGACGCTGCAGATCCTCGGCGCGGTGCTCGGCATCGCGCTCGGGCTCTACCTCCTCGTCATCGTGCTGCTGCCGATGCTTCCCGCCGAGTGAGGTAGCCGCGGAACCAGCGGACGAACAGCTGGCCGGGACCGATGACGAGCGCGGCGTAGAACGCGATGTTGAACAGGATGCCGGGCCACAGCAGACGCACCTCGTGCGGCGCGCCGCCGCGTCGACCGGTCCGCACGCTCTCGACGGCGTAGGCGATGCTCGTGTCGAGGTCGTCGAGCTCGGCGGCGACGGGAAAGCTCTGGTCGGTCGAGGTCACCGTCCACCGCATCGACACGGTGGGCAGCGGCCAACCCGCGGCCAGCGTGCCGATCCGGAGGAACGCCACCTCCGGATAGGGCGGCGGCGGGGGCTCCTCCCAGCCGTGCATCTCCCCTTCCCAGATCGGGCTCGAGAGCGGTGGATCGATCAGCATGAGATTCGACCAGCGCACGCCGAACACGGCATCGCGCGCATGCCACCAGCCGTGATGACCGCGGTGGATCGTGCGGATCGTGGCACCGCGGCCGCGATGCGCGGCGTTGAGGGGCCCGTAGGTCATGATCGCCGTCGCGACCATGCCGAGCGCGAGCGCGATCGAGATGCGGGAAAGCGACGGACGGCGCCAGACGACCTTCATGCAGGCATTGTGCGATACTTCGGGCGTGACCGCCTTCCCCGACACGCTCCACCGCCTCGTGACGCGAGGTATCGCCGAGCTTGGCTTCACGGCTCCGACGCCGATCCAGGCCGAGTTCATCCCCGCCGCGCTCGAGCCGGCGGAGGACGGTGACCTGTTCCGCAGCCGCGATCTGGTCGGTCTCGCGCCGACCGGAACGGGAAAGACGCTCGCCTACGGCATTCCCCTCGCCGACCTCCTCCTTCGGCACAAGCCGGTCGAGACGGGCGGCCGGCGGCGCGATCCGCGCACCCGCTTGCGCGCGCTCGTGCTCGTCCCCACGCGCGAACTCTCGCAGCAGGTCGCCGAGGAGATCCGCCGCCTGACGCGCGGGTCGCTTCTCCGCGTCGTCGCCGCCTACGGCAAGGTGTCGATCGCGCCGCAGGCGGAGGCGATCCGCAAGGGCGTCGACATCGTGGTGGCGACCCCCGGCCGCGCGCGCGAACTCGTCGAGGCCGACGCGATGACGCTCGCGCACCTGCTCTATGTCGTCTGCGACGAGGCCGACCGCATGCTCGACATGGGCTTCCTCCCGCAGGTCGAATGGGTGCTGTCGCGCGCACCCGAGGGACGCGCGCGCTGGCTGCTGTCGGCGACGCTGCCGAAGCAGGTCGAGGACCTCGTCCACAAGAAGCTCGATCAGCCGGGGAAGATCGCGGTCGGTTCGCGCAACGCCGCCGCCGAGCACCTCGCGCACCGGCGCCTGCTCGTCGACGAGGAGCTCAAGACGCCCGCGCTGCTTTCGCTTCTCTCGAAGGAGAGCCTGCGTCGCGGCATCGTCGTCTACTGCGCGAGCCGCAGGCGCACGGGTTGGGTAGCCGGCGCGCTGCGCAAGCACGAGATCTCCACGGCGGTCGTGCACGGCGACCGCTCGCAGCTCCAGCGCGAGAAGGCGCTCGAGAGCTTCGCGCACGGCCGCTGCCGCGTGCTCGTCGCGACCGATGTCGCGGCGCGCGGCCTGCATGTGCCGGGCATCAAGCTCGTCGTGAACTACGACGTGCCGATCTCGCCCGAGGAGTGGATCCACCGCGTCGGTCGCGCAGGTCACGGCGGCGGGGAGGGCTCGAGCATCACCTTCGTCTCGAAGGAGGAGCGGGCCCGCTGGGAGTCGGTCGTGGACATGGCGCGACCCGCGTGGGAGGCGATGCAGGTTCCCGAGGATGTCGCTTCGTTCATGCGCGATCGCGACAAGTCGCGCCACGAGCGCGCACAGGCGGAGCAGGCGGAGGTGCTCAAGGCGCTCGAGCTGAAGGAGAAGGCCGAGAAGGAGAAGACGAAGCGCCTGAAGGAGGCCGCGCGCAAGCGGAAGATGAAGGCGCAGCGCTTCGACTCGAAGCAGATGCGCGGCACCAAGGCGAACACGCCGATCGACAAGGGAACGAAGCGTGGCACCGGCGTGAAGAAGCTGGGCTAGCCACAGCCGCTCGAGGGCCGCGAGCGCTCCGTTCCCTCGATCAACCCCTCGATCAACCCCTCGATCAACCCTTCGATCAACCCCGCGGTTCGCGCAGCGCCATGCGGAACGACAGCGAGCGGATCTCCCGTCCCTGACGCAGCAGCATGCGGCGCCGTACCGCGCGCAGCCCCGGAACGGTCATGGTGTTCTGCTGGATGCTCGCGAAGAGCGTGAAGTCGAGCATCGCCGAGCGCACCCAGTCGATGTCCTTCTCGTAGCCGGACACGGCGAGCGCCCTGGTCTCCTCGATGAAGCGACGCAGACGCTTCTGGCTGACGCCGAGCGTCTGGCAGCAGCCGAAGTGGATCACGCGCCCCTGGCAGCGGCCCCGCAGGATCTCCTCGAGTTCGTCGAGCGACACGCGCGCACCGCGGCGCCTCAGGTCGCCGAACTGCACCTCGCCCTCGATCCCGTGGAAGGCGAGGTAGAGGATCGGGTAGTTCTCGTGGCGCTTCTGCGTCCACTTCTTCAGGTAGTGGTTCAGCGCATCCGGAGTGACGACATTGCGATGGATGAAGGGCAGCGCGAGCGGCGAACTCTTCAGGAGTTCGAGCATCGGCTCGACGCTCGGCGAGGTTCCGACCTCCGACCAGTCGGTCTCGAGGCAGAAGATCCCGCGTACCTTCGTGCGCGCATGTGGAAGCGTGTAATCGCGTAGGAGCATGGCGATGTCCTGACCTTCCCGTCGATCGGAAACCCCGACCGCACAAGCCGTTCTCTGGTCCCTTCCGACGAAAGAAGGGGCTGAACCCATTGTTCCCTCGGGAGCGGCTTTGTACATCCAATCCGACGGATTCCCGCGCGGAATCACGGGTTCCGTTTCGGCCTGTCGGACCGCGGGTCGGCGCCCCCGGGGGGCGGCGACGGGAGGGCGCAACACGGACGGTTCGGAGGGATTCGGACCCGCGCCGCAGACCCCCCCGCGGCGGCGACGCACCCTTCCCGTGGGAAGGCCCCTGCAGCGTTTCCCTGAGACCTTATGATCGGGCCATGGACGAAGCGACGGTACTTGAGCGGACGACAGCCACGACCTTCACGCCCGATAGCACGCGCGGGTTCGAGGTGGTGGCGGCGACGGCGGTGTTCCGCGTGGTCCGCGGAGAACTGTGCGTCGGACTTCCGTTCGCCAAGGGGCCTTCCGTCAGAGGCGAGGGCGAGAACCCGCTTCGAGTTGTTCCGACCGCGGCGCCGAACGGTCGCTCGGAGGACGGCGGACTGGCCGATGCCGCTGCAGCGGCCGCCGCGCGCGCGACGGGTGCGCGGGAGATCGTGCGTATCGCGCATGCGGGCGTTCGCGCGTTCGGCGATGGAAACCTCGCGATCGTCAGCTGGGCCACCGCCCGTCCGCTCGGTGCAGCGCCGTCCACCGCCGAGTCGCTCGAGGCCGATGAGAACTTCATTCCCCTCGGCGCGCTTCCCGAGCTCGACGACGCGACGCGCTCCATCCTTTCGTGCGCGTTCGATGCATTCCTCGACGCGACGCTCGCCGACGCGCTGACGCGCCGTCTGCTGCCGCGCCACATCCTGTTCCGCAAGACCGACGGCTTCACGCACCGGAGCCCGTTCCAGTCGGCGCTCGACGCCGGCAACGGCGACGCTGCGCAGGAGATTCCGATCTTCGTCGGACTGCTCCCCGATCCCTTCCCGCTTTCTGCGCTCCGCGAGCTCTACGAGCGACTACTCGATGCCCCGCTCGACCGCGGAAACTTCCGCCGTCAGTTCCACGAGATCATCGCGCTCGGTCCGATCCAGGCGCTCCCGATCTTCGAGCGCGGCGTGCCGCATCGCGCGGGCCAGCTGTTCACCTTCGACCGGCAGGCCTGGGACCGCTTCGCGTCGACCTGAACGGCGGCGACGACCCGGAACGATCTGAAGAACACGGAACCCGACGGTGGTGCGCTGAGGAGGCGCACCTGGAGCTCGTCTCATCGGCTCGGCACGGATTGGGTGCGTCGAGCCGATCGTCCTGAGATGCGCGCGCCGAATGGTTGCGCGCGCGGGAGCCCTGTTCCGTCGGGTTCCATGGTGGTGGTTACCGGTTCGAGCGTGCGCCCGCACGCTCGAATGCGTACCTATATGCGACCGTGCACCGATCGATGCGCCGTGTGGATGGACGCGCGCGCGATCCACACCGATTGGGGCGTTCACTCCGTTGCCGCGGCCGCACGGGGCGGGCGTCGATCGCTCGGCCGCCTTACTCTGAAGTCATGTCTCCCGAACTCGTCATCGAAGGCCGCCTC
>JBEAQW010000047.1:0-13814 GCA_041163725.1 Planctomycetota bacterium | reverse complement strand
ACCTGCGGTTGCGGCGTTCCCGACACGGACACGGACGGCGACGGCGTGGCGGATTGCGACGACCTCTGCCCGACCGATCCGGACAAGACCGACCCCGGCACCTGTGGTTGCGGCGTTCCCGACACGGACACGGACGGCGACGGTGTGGCGGACTGCGACGACCTCTGCCCGACGGATCCGGACAAGATCGATCCCGGCACCTGCGGTTGCGGCGTTCCCGACACGGACACGGACGGCGACGGCGTGGCGGATTGCGACGACCTCTGCCCGACCGATCCGGACAAGACCGATCCAGGTAGCTGCGGGTGCGGCGTGCCTGACACGGACAGCGACTCCGACGGCGTTGCAGACTGTGTCGATGACTGCCCGTCCGATCCGACGAATCAGTGTGATCTGATCTTCGAAGTTCCCGGCGAGTACGCCACCATCCAGGCGGCGATCGATGCGGCGCCGTCCGACCGCGCCTCGGTTGTGCAGGTCGCTGTCGGTACTTTCAACGAGTCGTTCGAACTGCTTGGAAAGGATGTCGTGGTGCGTGGTTCAGCGACTGGCGACACCATCCTCAGCGGTGAGGGGCTCACCCAGTCGATCGCCCGCTTCAGCGGTGGGGAGCCTGCGACGGCGGGTCTCGAGGATCTCGTGTTCCGTCTTGGCACGGTCGGAAGCCGCATCACGCCGACATCGACCTTCACGGTTGGCGGTGCGGTCTACGGCGTGAACTCCGCGGCGCGCATCCATCGCTGCGGCTTCGAGTCTTGCCGTGCGGATTTCGGCGGAGGCGTGTACCTGCTTCGCTGCGACTTCGAGATCGTGGACTGCGCGTTCACCGGGAACACGGCGGTTCAGGAGGGCGGCGCGATGCAGCTCTACGAATGTAGCGGAGCGGTCGTCCGTGGCACCTTCAATTCGAATCAGAGCGGGCCCGTGGGGCCTGGAAGCGGCTCTGCCTTCAAGGCCGTGGGCGCGCGATCGAGCGGTGAGGAGATTCTCCTCGACAGTTGTCTTGTGACGGCCTGCTTCGCGGGAGTGTCCGGTTCGGCGATCGAGTTTGTCGAGCGCAACCAGCCCACCAGCCCTTCGGGAGTGATTCGGATCCGCGGGTGTTCAATCCAGGACAACACGACGAACAGCGGGGCGGCCGGACTACGGGTGATCGGTACGCTGCAGTCTTGCTACCTCGAGGATGGCACGCTGATCTGCGCGAACGATCCCTTCAACCTGAGCGGGCCGTTCCTGAGCGACGGAACGGCCGGCGTGTGCGATTGCCTTGCCGATCTGACCGGCGATGGCATCGTCAACGGCGCGGACCTCAGCATCGTGCTGAGTTCGTGGGGGCCCGCTGGGCCGACCGGTACGGGAGATGTGACGCACAACGGTACCGTCGATGCCGCGGATCTCGCGGTCCTGCTTTCGTCGTGGGGTATCTGCGTTCCCGAGTAGTTGATCTGTAGGGCGTGTAGCGCCTGTGTCGCCCGACTTCTCGCCGCCCCCATCCGCGGCGTGACTCCCGGATCGCCTGCCGTGCCGCTCGTGGCATGATCGTCGCGTGACGAAGCGGTCGGGCGTTCTCTCCGCGACGGTGTCCGCTGCGATGGCAGCGGTCGCGATCGTGTCGGCTCCGAGCGCGCTCGCCCAGTCGTGCGCGCTCTACTACACCGACTTCGGCTCCATCACGGGGCCGCCCGATCTCGTCGAGGGCGACCTGCGCGTCCTCTGGTGCGGGGCCTCGTCCTCCGTCGCGACATCGAGCTTCTGCAACTCGGGAAACGCGCTCCGGCTCGATTCCTCGGTCGACGACCCCGTCATCCTCGTCGCGGTCGGCAACGCGGGATGCAGCGCGATCGAGGTCCGCTTCCGCTACGCGCAGTTCAGCGGAACCGACACGCTCGTGAAGTGGGGCACCACGGCGGCGACCACCGCCTCGTGCAGCGCCTCGACACCGAACACGCTCGCGGCGCTCTCCGTCACGGGCGGCGTCTGCACCGACTTCTCCGCGGTGATCCCGCTGAACGGCGCGAAGGGTCTCTACCTGCGCTTCGACCACGGCGCGAACGCGAACGCGCTCCTGATCGACGATCTCGAGTTCCGCCGCGTCGGCTGCTGCTCGGGTGGCGGGCACGCCTGCTGCGAGGCGGGCACCGCCGGCTGCAGTGACAGCGCCATCGCCTCGTGCGTGTGCGCGGTCGATCCGTTCTGCTGCAGCACGATGTGGGACGCGCAGTGCGTCGCCGAGGTCGAGTCCCTCGGCTGCGGCTCGTGCACGGGCGGATCGCCGTGCCTCCCCGCGCTCGCGCTCGACTTCGGTACCGTCTTCAGCGGCACCTCGATCTGCTCGCTGCTCGCCGACGACTTCGAGGCCTGCGAAGGAGCGCCGCCGTTCCTGACCTCGAGCTTCGGCTGCGCAGGCCCGGGCGACATGGCGCTGCGCTTCTCGACGGGATTCCCGTACTCCGCGGCGATCACGCGCTGCATCGACTTCTCGACGCGCACCGCGCCGCGCCTGGCCTTCAACTACTCGAAGCAGACCGGCACGCTCGGACCGCGCATCGACTACTCGCTCGACGGTGCGACCTGGACGAACGCGTGGACCGCGCCCGTCGCGTTCGCGGGAGCCTGCGAGCATGTCGAGATCGACCTGCCCGCGCTCGCGGGCGCTCCGAGCGTGCGCTTCCGGCTCTCCTCCGGCTCGAGCGTGTCGAATCTCGCCACCTTCGACGACATCGCGGTCATCGAGGCGCCGCCCGCGCAGCATCCCTGCTGCAGCGAGGGTGCACCCACCTGCGAGAACGCAGCCGTGAGCGCGTGCACCTGCGCGTTCGACCCGTACTGCTGCGAGACGGCATGGGACGATGTCTGCGTGATCGTCGCGACGATCTACTGCGACGCGCGGTGCCCCGATCTTCCCGTGTGCGGCTCGCCGACGGCAGGGAGCTGCACCGCGGTCCATCCCACGCCCGCCTGCGCCGATGCGGAGTGCTGCGTCGCCGTGTGCACCGCGGATCCGTTCTGCTGCGAGACCGCGTGGGACAAGACCTGCGTCGCGGAGTCGACGGCGCTGTGCTTCGTGCCCTCCGACCTGAACCGCGATGGCCGCGTGTCGTCGATCGACCTGGCGATCCTGCTCGATGCATGGGGCGACGCTGGCGGCGTCGCCGATCTCGATGGCGATGGAGTCGTCGGCGCGGGGGACCTCAGCGTCCTCCTCGACGGCTGGACCGGCTGAATCCCGCCGATTCCTCGCGCAATCGACGGTCGCGCCGATCCCACTCAGGAATCGCGCGCGACCACGCGGTCCGCGAGCTCGAGCAGCAGTTCGCGCGAATGCGCGCGCCGCGTCGCGGGCAGCCCGTGCTTCGCCTCGTCGACGATGCGCACGGCCTCGGCCCGCGCCGCCTCGATCGAGCCCGACGCCGCGAGCGCCGCGCGCAGCGCGAGCCCGTCCTTCGCGTCGATCGCCTCGAGCGCCGCGCGGCGCTCGGCGCCACGCGTCCCGGCGATGTGCAGGATCATCGGAAGCGTGAGCTTTCCCTTCTCGAGATCGCGGCCGATCGACTTGCCGACGGTGGCCTCGTCGCCGAGGAGGTCGAGCAGGTCGTCCTGGATCTGGAACGCGATGCCCAGCCGCTCGCCGAACAGCCGCATCGCCTCGGTCGTCGATGCATCGGCGCCGGCGAGCCGCGTGCCGAGTTCGCACGCCGCGCCCACGAGCACGGCGGTCTTGCGTCGGACGATCTCGAAGTAGGTGTTCGCGTCGAGCGAGAGATCATGCCGCCGCGACAGCTGCACGAGTTCGCCCTCGCAGAGCGCGTTCGTGACCTCGCCGAGCCGCAGGTTGAGCGTGGGATCACCCGCGCGCGAGCAGAGGTGGAACGCGTTCGAGATCAGGTAGTCGCCGAGCATCACCGCGGTCTCGTTGCCGCGGAGGAAGTTCACGGTCTGGCCGCGCCGTCTGATCTCCGCGTCGTCGAGCACATCGTCGTGGACGAGCGTCGCCATGTGGATCATCTCGACCGTGGCCGCGATGATGTCGTGCTCGCTCCGCAGCGATCCACCCTCGGGGGTGAACGCGAGTCCCGACACGATGACCAGCGTCGGGCGGAGCATCTTGCCGCGGTAGCGCTCGACATGCCGGCAGAGGTCGTTCACCGCAGGGAACTCGCTCGAGAGCTGCGACTCGAACAGCGTCTCGACGCGGGCAAGCCCGGCGGCGATGTCGGCTGCGAGTGCGGTGTCGGGGAAGGCGCGCGTCATCGCCTGCTCTTCGCGCTCCGGCGGGTCTTGGATGAGGTCGTCCTCGACGAACGCCCCGCGCGCTTCTCGGCCACGATGTACGCGATCCAGCCCTGGCAGGCCTCCCCGCGCGTCGATGGACGGAAGCGGCCGTTCCCCTCGCCCGTGCGGTGGTTCGTGCCCTCCCAGTACACCGTCGTCGTGGCGAACCCCGCCTCGCGCAGCGCGTCCTGGATCTCGGGCAGGCTGTACAGCCGCCAGTTGTAGGTGAAGGCGCGCTTCATCTCGCTGCCATCGGGGAAGCGGAAGTGGATGTAGTTGGTCACCTCGCCCGTGATCGGGTTGTACTTGTTCTGGTCCCACACATAGGTGAAGCCGTCGAGGTTGCGCTCCTCCTCCTGCTCCGAGTGCGCCTCGCTGCCGCCGTAGGCATCGCAGATGAAGAGGCCGTCGTCGGCGAGCGACTCGAACGCACGCCGGAAGTACCGCACCAGCGTCGCGCGCTCCTTGAAGATGAAGTAGCTGAAGTTCATCGCGACGATGGTCTCGACGCTCGGCGTCTCGACCGCCATCACATCCGCCTCGAGGACGGTGATCCGCGACGAGATCGACTCGGGCAGATGCGCGCGGTGGCGGTGCTCGCCCCAGAGGATGACCGAACGATCGAGGTCGACGCCGATCGCGTGGTTCGATGCGCGGCGACGGGCCCACTCCGTGCATGCCTTCGCGGTGCCGCAGAAGTCCTCGCGCAGCGTCGTCGCGAGCCGACCGCGCCTCTGCCTCCACACGCGGTCGACGAAGTCGCACTCGCTCACGACCTCCTGCACGGCGAGCTCGTAGAGCTCGTGCCGATCGCTGTTCGAGGCCGTCCTCCAGAAACCGCTCCGTCGCGCCTTGGCGGCGGGGGCCTTCCGCTTCGTGGTTCGTTCGCTCTTTGCCATGTCTCGGTCGTGCCGTGGGGCCGACGCGCGTGCGCGCCAGCCGAGTTCTCCGGGCGAAGCCCGCATCGGGTGAAGCCCGGAAAGATACCGCCCGGCGCGATGGCCGGGCGGTGACGGATCGAAGTCGGTGGATGTTCGTCAGCGTCGGCCGCGCGACCAGCGGTTCGGCTGCGCGCCGCCGCTCTTCGCGACGAGCTGCCGGTTCGCGGCCACAAGCTGGTCCATCACGCTCGGGTTCAGGCTCATCGGGTGGCCCTGCCAGCGGACGATGCCGTCGGACGAGATCACCGCGACATGCGGGATTCCGGTGATTCCGAAGGCGTTCTTCATCCGCGCCTGCGAGTCGCGCCCGACGGCGTAGGCGAAGTCGCTCTTGTTGATGCGGTGCTTGAGGCAGCCGTCGTCGAACTCGCGCGACTTCTCGTCGGTGATGCCCATGCACGCGACATCGTTCGGGTAGGCCCGCGCGATCTCGTTCATGTGGGGGATCGCCGCACGGCAGGGGCCGCACCAGGTCGCCCAGAAGTCGATGACCATGAGCTTGCCCTGGATGTTGGGCTGGCCGTTCCACCACTCCTCGATCGCGGGCGCGGGGCCCGGCTTGCCGCGCAGGTCGCGCGCGCTGCGCACCTGGTCGTTGAAGGTCGGGAACTCGACCGTCGCGTCGATGGGCTTGTCATCGCGCTTCCTCGCCTCGGCCGACTCGTCGTACTTCTCGGCGGCGAGTTCCTTCACGGTGTCGGTGATGCCGTCGGCTGCGAGGCCTGCGTAGCGCACATTGCCCTGGCGGTCGACGGTGTAGGCGATTCCGCGGCGGTAGGCGCCCAGACCATCGCACAGGGTTCCATCGGCGTCGATCAGGATCGGCGACTCGATCTTGCGCTTCTCGATCGTGGCCTTCGCCTTGTCCGCCGCCTCGGGGGTATGGATGGCGACGAACACGACATCGTCGGCGCCGACCTTCGCATCATCGATCGCCGCCTTCGCCTTCTCGAGCGAGGCGATGCCCGCGGCCGAGCGCGCGGTGAAGGTCTGGATGACCACGACCTTCCCGCGGAGGTCGCCGAAGCCCTTGAAGTTCGCGTTCAGGAACTCCACGCCGGACGGGATCTCGGGAAGTCCGTAGCCGATCGCGAGATCGACCGCGGCACGGTCGTCGCGGTCGAGCTTCTCGAACCACTTGGCCTTGCGCTTGGCCTCGGCCTTCGCGGCGTCGCGCTCCTGCTTGGTCGGCTTCGACTGCGCTTCCGAGCCGCCGTCCTGGGCGGATCGTGCGAATGCGGACGGCGAGCCGGTCACCGCCGGAAGCGCGAGCAGCGCGGCGAGGGTCAAGGAGACGGCGAAGAGCGAGAGTCGGTTCGTGCGCATGGTTGGGCTCCGACGAGAGTGTACCGCTCGCGGACGCCCACCCGACCCATGCAGGCGGATTCCTACCGCCAGACCGTCATCGGAGCGTTGTCGATGAGCCGCGTGCTCCCGAGACGCGCCGCGATCAGCGCCCGCGTCGGCCGCTCGAAGCCCGGGACAGGCAGCAGGCTGCGCGCATCGCGTACGACGGCGTACTCGACCTCGAGCCCGAACGACTCGAGCGTCTCGCGCATCAGCCGCTCCGCGGTCTCGACGCGCTGGGCGGCGTGCGCCACCTGGATCGCGCGCGAAAGCGCGATCGCCCCCTCGCGCTCGTTGGCCGACAGGTAGCGATTCCGGCTCGACATGGCGAGCCCGTCCGACTCGCGGATCGTCGGGCAGGGGACGACCCGGAGGCCGCCGAAGCGCGCCCGATCGGCCTCGACCATGTCCTCGATGAGCCGCAGCTGCTGATAGTCCTTCTCCCCGAAGTAGGCCGCCGATGGCCTCACGAGGTCGAACAGCCGACCGACCACGAGCGCCACGCCGCCGAAATGGGTCGGGCGGCAGGCGTCCTCGAGGCGCGGTTCGGTGGCGACCCTAGGAAGCGCGATCGCCGTCGCCTCCACGCGCGCCGCCTCCAGGCCTCTCGGGTAGATCGCCTCGACCGACGGAACGAACACGGCTGCGGCCCCCAGGGGCTCGAGCAGGGCGCAATCGGAGTCGAGCGTGCGTGGATATCGGGCGTAGTCCTCGCTCGGTCCGAACTGGGTCGGATTCACGAAGATGCTCACAACCACTGGCCGGCCGTCCTGCCGCGCCCGCGTCACGAGCGAGCCGTGGCCCGCATGGAGGGCACCCATCGTCGGAACGAACCCGCACCCGGCGAGGTCGGGCGAGGCGAGTTCGGCGGGGTCTTCGATGATGCGCATGGGGTGGGGCTCGCGGATCGGTTTGCAAACTCGATTCTAACGGCGGGTGCGTCCGTTCTCGTCCCGCCGTCGAAACCCTATGATGAGACTCGGTCGCAACGAGGCCGAGCTCGGGACGAGCGGGGTCGCGCGACCCATCAAACCCAAATCAGGAGAGATTCCGATGGCAGTCAAACTGCCCATCTACATGGACAACGCCGCCACGACCCGCACCGATCCCCGCGTGGTCGAGGCCATGCTGCCGTACTTCACCGAGAAGTTCGGCAACGCGGCCAGCCGGAACCACAAGTTCGGCTGGGAAGGTGAGGACGGTGTCGACAAGGCCCGCGAGCAGGCGGCCGCACTGATCGGCGCAAGCCCGAAGGAGATCGTGTGGACGAGCGGTTCGACCGAGTCGAACAACCTCGCCATCAAGGGCGCCGCGCGCATGTACGCGAAGGCACCCGAGGGTCAGAAGGGTCGCGGCCACATCATCGCCGCGGCGCATGAGCACAAGGCCGTGCTCGACCCGTGCAAGCGCCTCCAGAACGAGGGCTTCGAGGTCACCTTCCTCCAGCCGCCGGCCGACGGCGTCATCACCCGCGCGATGGTCGCCGAGGCGATGCGCGACGACACGATCCTCGTGTCGATCATGTGGGCGAACAACGAGATCGGCACCATCAACGAGGTGCCCGAGATCGGAGCGCTCTGCCACGAGCGCGGCGTGATCTTCCACACCGACGCGACGCAGTGGGTCGGCAAGATGCCCACCGATGTCGACCGCGACCACATCGACCTCATGTCGTGGTCGGGCCACAAGATGTACGGACCGAAGGGTGTCGGCGCGCTCTATGTGCGTCGCCGCAACCCGCGCGTCCGGCTCGAGGCGATCCAGGACGGCGGCGGCCACGAGCGCGGCATGCGCTCGGGCACGCTGAATGTCACGGGCATCGTCGGTTTCGGCAAGGCGTGCGAACTCGCCCTGCACGAGATGGAGGCCGAGCGCGAGCGCCTGCTCAACCTGCGCCGCAAGCTCGAGCGCGAGCTCTCCTCGCGCCTCGAGGTCGTGCAGGTGAACGGCCACGCCGATCGCCGCGTCCCGCACATCCTCAACATCAGCTTCGGCTATGTCGAGGGCGAGTCGCTCCTCATGGGCATCAAGGACATCGCGTGCTCGTCGGGCTCCGCCTGCACGAGCGCAAGCCTCGAGCCGAGCTATGTGCTCAAGAGCCTCGGCGTCGGCGACGAGCTGGCGCACTCGAGCCTCCGTCTCTCGCTCGGCCGCTGGTCGACCGAGGAAGAGGTCGACTACGCAGTCGAGGGCATCGTCAAGGCCGTCAACCACCTCCGCACGATGAGCCCGCTCTGGGATCTCTTCAAGGAGGGAATCGACGTGTCGAAGATCGAGTGGCAGACGCATTAGATTCACGGATCCGGAGAAGTACTCTCCGGATCCTGAGTTGGAGTTTCACGGATCCGGAGAAGTACTCTCCGGATCCCGAGTTGGAGGTTCGGAACTCCGAGCCTTCGCACGACGACAAGGACCAACCGCGCGCCTCGCGCGCTTTGAAAGGGACAGCACCATGGCCTACAGCGAAAAGGTCATCGACCACTACCAGCACCCCCGCAATGTCGGAAGCTTCGGCACCTCGAAGGAAGTGTCGACCCGCAAGGATGTCGGCGTCGGCATCGTGGGCGCGCCCGAGTGCGGCGATGTGATGCAGCTTCAGATCAAGGTCAACGAGCAGGGTGTGATCGAGGACGCCAAGTTCAAGTGCTTCGGCTGCGGCTCCGCGATCGCCTCGAGCTCGCTCGCGACCGAGTGGATCAAGGGCAAGTCGATCGACGAGGCGCTGGCGATCAAGAACACGCAGATCGTCGAGGAACTCAGCCTTCCGCCGGTCAAGATCCACTGCTCGGTCCTCGCCGAGGACTCGATCCGCAGCGCGATCGCCGACTACAAGAAGAAGAATGGCGCCGCGGTCGGCACCGACCAGGCGGCCGCCTCGCACTGAATCGCGGAAGCCGACTCGCGCACCGAAACAAGAGCACTCCATCCAGGGGAAAGGACGAGGAATCATGCCAGTCAACGTCACCGAACTCGCGGCCCGCCGCATCGACCAGATCATCCAGGAGCACGGCTTCGACCCCGCGAACATGAAGCTTCGCGTCGGCGTCAAGGGAGGCGGCTGCTCCGGCTTCAACTACACGCTCGACCTCACCGAGGTCCAGAAGGAGTCCGACGAGTCGTGGAACTTCACCTACTCGCGCGCCGCAGCCGGCGAGGGCGAGTCGGAGGGGTCCGCGGTGGCGACGGCGACCGCCGGTGGCGACACCTTCACGGTCACCGTCGTGTGCGATCCCAAGTCGTACCTCTATCTGAACGGCACCACGATCGACTACAAGGACGAGATCATGGGCTCGGGCTTCGTGTTCAACAATCCGAACTCCACCTCGACCTGCGGCTGCGGGTCGAGCTTCAGCGTGTGAGTTCGAGCGCTCGCCACCGGCCGCGGATCGCAGCTTCGCTGCGCATCCGCGGCCTTTTCCGTTTTCGTCGCATCGGTGTAGCGACCGAGCGCCCGACAAAAACGAACCAGCGCGCCGGGGGACAGGCGCGCTGAGTTCTGACAGGCTGACTTTCGTTGTGGATCGGCGTCGCTACGCGGTGCGCCTTGCCTTCGATGCGCGCATCGCGCTCGTGACGAGCCGCGCCCAGGCTCCGCGCAGGGCGGCGAGCGCGTGGGCCATCCGGGCGTCGGCCTCCGCCTCGCTCGACGAGACGAGCCAGCGGCCGCGGTACACCAGCGAGCTCGCCTCGAGCACGGCGATCGAGGTCGCGGCGATTTCGCGCTCCGCTGCGTTGCCGTTCGCAAGCAGGACTTCGCAGGCGGCGAGCGCCGACAGATAGTCCTCGCGCTCGGCCTTGCCCTCGACGAAGAGCTCGACAGCGTCACCGGTGGTCGCGAGCGGGCCCGCCGCGATGGCGGCGCTCGTCGGCAGGAGTCCGTCGCCACGGCGCGCACGATCCACCACGCGGACGAGGACGGGGTCCGTCTCGTCTCGCAGTGCGCCGAGAAGGCGCAGGATGGGGTCGTTGTGCGCGAAGGTGGTCATGACGGTCCTGGGTGGTTGCGGTCTCTCGATCGGTCTTGGTCTCGGTCTCTCTCAGCTTCCCGGTCGGAGCGCGCGCATCAGTCGCGCGATCTCCTCGTCGAGTTCGTCCTCGGTCGCCCCGTCCTTCAGGAGGAGGTCGACCACGGCCTGTCTGAAGCGGATGCTCGCGGTTCGCACCATGCTCGCCGCCTGTCCGCCGGTCACCGAGAAGCCCTCCGCGATGTCGGCGTAGGACGCGCCGCCGACGAAGTGCTTCTCGAACATGTCCCAATGCGTCTCGAAGCCCTCCTGGACGCATCGGTCGCGTGCGGCGCTTGCGGCGCTGCGCACCATCGATGCGGCCCAGACGCGGTCGAACTCCTCGGCGGCGCATGATGCGTCGGCGACTGGTTCGGCCGAGGACTCGTCCGAGAGGGTTCCGACCCTTTCGGACTTCCTGCGACGGGTCTCTTCCTGAAGGAAGAAGAGGAACCCGTTGATCAACCAGCGTCGCAAGGGCAGTCCGCTGTCGATCCACTTCTCGAAGTAGCCCGGTTGGGCGAGGCGCGATGCGAAGAAGCCTGAAACGAGGTCCTTCGATGTGCCCAGCGACCGGAAGCTCGAGCCCGCGTAGTAGTTGCCGAGGGGCTCGCGATATGTCTCCATCACATACGAGTTGATCCGTGAAAGTCCCTGGCTGCCCTGCGCCATCTGGGCGACGAGCCACCCGCGCTGCGTCGCTGGAAACGAGTCGCGCTTCGTGGAGGGCGTCTGTGCTGGGTTGGAGTTCACGGATCGGTCATGCATCGCGTCTGCGATATCGGCAAGCGACCGCCCTTTGGTCGCCTCCTCATGACAGGGAAGAGAGGATTTGCGTCCGAACTCTGCGTGTGAAGTAAGCCAATTCCAAATACTTATGGAATCCGCCTGGTGCGTATGCGGCTCAGCCGAGGAGCGGAAGGCCCGCCGCCGCGTCCTCCGCGAGGGGAGCCGGGGAGACCGGCCCGCCGACCGCGCGCCGCATCCAGAGATCCGGGGTGAGGCTGCCGATCGAGGTGATGCGCTTGGTTTCGCCCGCCAGGTCCTTCCCGCGCATGTACGAGCGGATCTGGTGGCTCATCATGTGGCCGAGCGTGTAGTCCGGCAGGTACAGCGGGTGGGCGATCATGTGCTGGTACGCCGCGAGGATCCGATAATGGTCCTTCCCGAAGTCCCGCTCGTAGTACTTCGTCCAGAGCTCGTCCGCGACGCGGAGTACCTCCGCCCGGAGCGCTTCGGGCGTTGCGGACGGGTTGGCGTAGAGCCACCGCCAGACCCGCAGCTCGAGGAGCGATGGCCCGGCGATCTGGCACGCCGAGAGCATCGTCGCCACCGAGTCGGCCGCGTACTGTCGCTCGGCCTCTGCCGCGTTCTCGAGACCGAGCACCCGCTTCGCAAGGGACTGGTAGAGGAACGCGAACGCCTCGGTGCAGGCCGTGTTGGGCACGCCGCGCAGGGCGGGACGGGAGACGAAGTAGGTCGAGCAGAGTTGCTCGAGGTTGTGCCCGAGTTCGTGCATCGCGGTGTCGAAACCGTCCCAGCCGAGTTCCGCGTCGAGGCTCGAGGTCCGGAGCCACGCACCGTAGCCCTCCAGGAAGGGCCGCATGGCGTGGCCGGCGCCCTTGCAGATCTCGACCCGAATGCGCGATCCGAGGAAGTCGGCGTCGGGTCCGCGGAATCCGAGCTCGCGCAGCACCTCGGGAAGTTTCGCCTCGAGCTCCCGCACATTGGCGAAGCGCCTGCGCACCGCGGCGTTCATCTCGCTCGCGGGCTTCGCCTCGACCACATCGTCGAAGTACACATCGAACGGCTCGAGCGCGCGGCCGAGCTTGCGCGAGAGGAATGCGGCGAGGTCCTTGCGGACGGGCGACTCGAGCAGGTCGATCATCAGCTTCTCGACCTCGGACTCGGGCATCTCACGGTCGAGGGCGAACTTCCGGGCGATGGCGGTCGGCTCGTCGGGGTAGAGCGGGTCGAACTCCTGCGCCATGCGGAAGTTCGCGATCCAGTGCTCGTAGCGCTCGAGGCCGATGAGCTCGCCCGGCTCGCCACCCGCGATGGTGTTCTTCTCGGGGTCCCAGTCGCGCTTCTCATCGCCCGACATCACGCGCTTCGGAATCGACCCGTCGATGTGGCGCGCCATCACCCACGAAAGCGCGCGCTGCTTGTGCAGGCCGTCCGGGTCGCCGTAGCCGGCCTTGATCTCCTCGCGGACGAGCCAGTGCGCGATCAGCTTCCGGTCCGCCTCGAACCAGCGCTTGCCGTTCGCGTCGACGAGCCCGCCGACGGGCACATGGAAGTGACTGACGAACTTCCCCGATGCGAACGAGGTCTTGCGCGCGCGGTCGGCGAGTTCCGCGGGAATACGCGGGCCGAAGTGCTGCGCGACGCGGGCCGACGCCCACCCGGCGTCGTTCCAGGTCGGCCCGTCCTTCAGCATCGTGTCGAGGGTGGGCCGCGCGAAGTTGAGCAGGCACAGGTGCGCGATCTTCTGCCGATAGAGCTGCTCGGAGAGATCGGGCGAGGGATCGAACTGGGCCAGGATGTCGTCGACGCCGGGGAACTCGTCCCCGCGGAGGTCGTGATGCCGGCGCAGCGTGCGGCGCATCTCGTAGAGGTGGCCGTTGATCTGCTCGAGCGCCTTCTCGAGCCGCGCGAGCAGTCGCGTGCGCTCCGCCGGATCACTCACGAACTGACCCGTGCAGAAGCCCTCGAACGCGGCGGCATCGCCATCCTGTTCGCTCCAGCGGTCGGCGACCCGCGCGACGCCGGCCTCGATTGCGGCGCGCTGCCCCTCGCCATGCTTCGCGACGAGCGCCGTGATCGCCCTGGCGGAGGCGTCGGTGAGCGAGAGGGGGGCAACGGCTTCGGCGTTGGCAGGCGTCATGGTGCGGAGTCTAGCCCTTCGTCGCACCACGGTGACGGGTCCTGCACTTGAGCAATCGGTCGTCGGACGCGACCATGCGCCAATGCCCGTGCGTCTAGCCCCGACCCCCTCCAAACACCGAACCCTCGATCGACCACCGATGCGCGGGCACCCGGCCGTGCGCCGCTTCGGGGGCGCGGCGATCGCCGCATGGAGCGCACTTCTCGTGTCCTGTGCGTCGCAGCGCGTCGTCGACCGCTTCAGCGAGGTGCGGACAGGCATGACCCGCGAGGAGGTGATCGCCATCCTGGGCGAGCCGAGCCCGCGTTGGACGCTCAGCGTCAGGCTCGACGCGCTCGACGGCGAGCGTCTTCAGTGGGGCGA
>JBEAQW010000046.1:0-3367 GCA_041163725.1 Planctomycetota bacterium | reverse complement strand
GATCCGCACCAGCATCCCGATCATGTTCGTGCTGTCGCTCTTCGTGAACGTCGGCATGTGGTTCGAGCGCTTCGTGATCATCGTCACCAGCCTCGCCAACGACTTCCTCCCGAGCTCGTGGGATCTCTTCACGCCGACCTGGGTCGACATCGGAACGATGGTCGGCGCGTTCGGCCTCTTCTTCACCCTCTTCCTCCTCTTCTGCCGCTATCTCCCGATGATCGCGATGGCCGAGGTGAAGGCGGTCATGCCGCAGGCTGATCCGCACGGCGCCGGTGCCGGCAAGCACGGCCACGCGCACGGAACCGGGCACGACCACCACTGAATCCGCTTCCTCAAGGTTGAACACCATGGCGACGATCGTCACCAACCCCTCCGAGAGCACGGCCGAGCAGCCCGCGAGTCCCGCGCGGCTCTACGGCTACATCGCCGAGTTCGAGACTCCCGGCGACCTCATGGCCGCCGCCGAGAAGGTCCGCGACGCGGGCTACCGCTGGTGGGACTGCCACACGCCGTTCCCCGTGCACGGTCTCGACGGCGCCATGGGCATCAAGCGCACCTGGCTGCCCGTGTTCGTGTTCTTCGCCGGCCTCACGGGCACCATCGCGGCATTCCTGCTGCAGGCGTTCACGAACTCGTGGGACTTCACCATCTGGGCGGGCGTGTGGGTGACGGGCTACCCGTTCCTCATCTCCGGCAAGCCCGCGATGAGCCTTCCCGCGTTCATCCCCGTCATGTTCGAGCTGACCATCCTCTTCTCGGCGCTCGCGACCGTGAAGCTGATGTTCCTCTTCAACGGGCTTCCGCAGCTCTATCACCCGCTGTTCAAGTCGAACCGCTTCCGTCGCGCGACCAACGACCGCTTCTTCATCTCGATCGAGGCGCGCGATCCGAAGTTCCTGCCCAAGAAGACGGAGGAGTTCCTGCGCTCGCTCGAACCCGTCGCCGTCGAGGCGGTGGAGGACTAATCCATGATTCCCAAGGCTCCTCGCTGGATGATGTTCACCGGTGTGCTCGCGGCGATGGCGCTCGCGGTGCCGCCGTTCGTGATCGCGCGCGTGCGCGCGACCCCCGACCCGAACCGCGCCGTCCACATCTTCTTCGACATGGACTTCCAGCCGAAGTTCAAGACGCAGGCGGAGAACCCGCTGTTCGCCGACGGACGCGCGCAGCGCACCTCGGTGCTCGGCACCGTCGCGCGTGGCGAGACCCACGCCGATACGCACCGCTACGACGGCGTGGCGAACGGCAAGTGGGCCGACTCGCTGCCGGACGGCATGTCGATGTCCAAGGAGCTGCTCGACCGCGGCCAGCAGCGCTACGAGATCTACTGCAGTGTGTGCCACGGCTTCACCGGCTTCGGTGACGGCACCGTCAACCGCCGTGCGATGGAACTCATGAGCTCGAGCGAAGGTCCCGCCAACGGCACCAGCTGGGTGCAGGCGAAGAGCCTCCACGACCCCGTGGTGCGCGAGTACCCGATGGGGCACCTCTTCCACATCGCCACGAACGGCGTCCGCAACATGGCCGGCTACGGCACGCAGATCGATGTCGACGACCGCTGGGCGATCGCCGCCTATGTCAAGGCGCTGCAGCTCTCGCAGAACGCGTCGATGCAGGATGTCCCGCCGGAGATCCGCGACAACCTCAAGAAGGAGGTGAAGTGATGGCACACGCCTCCTCGCACGCAGACCTGAGCCCGGCGAACATCTCGCTCCCGCCGCTCGCGCTCAGCCACCGCAAGCTCGCGCTCGGCCTCGCCGTCGTCGGCCTCGGCAGCGGCGCCGCCATCGGCTACACCGGCGCGCTCGGTACGGACGCGCACCACTTCTGGCGCGCCTACCTCATCGCCTTCCTCTTCGGACTGACGATGTGCCTCGGCGGCCTCTTCTTCGTCTTCATCCAGCACCTCACGCGCGCCGGCTGGTCGGTCGCCGTCCGCCGCCCCGCGGAGGCGCTCGCCTCGAACCTGCGCTGGATCTGGATCCTGTTCGTTCCCTTCGCCGTGCTCTGGTTCATGGGCAAGGCGAATGTGCTCTGGGTGTGGGCCGACATGGACACGCTCAAGGCCAACAACGAGGCCGAATGGCACATCGTCCACGCGAAGGAGGCGTTCCTCAATCCGACCTTCTTCTGGATCCGCGCCGTCGTGTACTTCGCGGTGTGGGCGCTGCTCGCCTCGTTCTTCGTCGGCAACAGCGTCCGTCAGGACGAGTCGGGTGACCGCGCGATCAGCGCCCGCATGCAGAAGTGGGCCGGCCCGGCCGCGATCCTCTTCGGCCTGACGACGACCTTCGCCGCGTTCGACTGGATCATGTCGATCTCGCCCGCCTGGTTCTCCACCATGTTCGGCGTGTACTTCTTCTGCGGATGCGCGCTCGCCGGCTTCTCGGGAATGATCCTGATGACCGTGCGCCTCACGCACCTCGGTGCGCTCAAGGGCATCGTGTCGCGCGAGCACTTCCAGGACATGGGCAAGCTCATGTGGGCGTTCGGCATCGTGTTCTGGGCCTACATCGGCTTCAGCCAGTACATGCTGATCTGGTACGCGAACATCCCCGAGGAGACCGGCTGGTTCCTCGCGCGGCAGGTCGGGGGATGGGCGAACCTCAGCTGGGCGCTCCTCTTCGGCCACTTCGTGATTCCCTTCGTGGCGCTGATCTCGAAGTGGATGAAGCGCGCGCCGCTCACGCTCGCGCTCGGAGCGGTGTGGATGCTCTGCTTCCACTACGTGGACCTCTACTGGCTGGTCATGCCGGAGATCCCGCACGACCTCAGCTCGTTCAGCAAGTACTCCGAACTGAGCGAGAAGTACGCCGACACCGCGACGCACTTCTCCAATCCCGTCAACTTCCTCCTCGTGTTCGGCGTGCTCGGCGCAGTCGCGGCCGGCACGCTCGGAACGCTCTCCCGCATCGCGCTCGTCCCGAAGAAGGACCCGCGCCTCGCCGAGAGCCTCCGCTTCGAGAACATGTGAACCGCCAGGAGCAACCGACCATGTCTTCCGAAGCAACCACCACGCAGCAGCTCGACGACCCCGAGATGGGGGCGACCTGGTTCTACTCGTTCGTGGGGATCATCTTCTTCGTCGCGTTCTGCCTCGCCGTGTCGGTGCTGTACTTCGGCGTCGAGCGGAACTTCGAGGAGGAGCGCGTCATCGAGGTGCGCCCGACCCTCTCGACGACGGTGCGAACGCAGCAGAAGGAGCTGCTCGCGCAATACGGGACCTACACCGAGGAAGTCGACGACAAGCCCGTCGATCGCGTGCGCATTCCCATCGAGCGCGCCAAGGAGATCCTCTCCTCGCAGGCGAAGTGAGCCTACAGATACGAACTTCGAAGTGCCGTCCGGATCTCGAACAGACCGT